>NZ_BAUW01000029.1 GCF_000517385.1 Mesobacillus boroniphilus JCM 21738
CCTGTCACAATATCGGCGGTTTCTTGACAGCTTTGGCCCCTTCTCCCTCAAACCTGTCTGAATTAGACACCTTTTCCCGATGGTTGGCTCTTTCCGCCGCTATGCCTTTGATTTTCTGTCCCTAACTAAAAAAACAGCTCTCCTCTACCCCCAAGGAAAGCTGCCTCCGTTCGATCACCCTGTATAATAAAGCTTCATCGTTCTATTGGATAATTCCTTATAGGTTGGAATCTTAACGGGGTCGACATTTCCGCCGCTGATGATGCAGCCTACTTTCTTACCGTCAACTGCTACCTTTTTGTATAAAATAGCGGCCAGCCCCGCGGCGCCTGCTCCTTCAACCAGCATTTTCTCTCGTTCAAGCATGAACATGATAGCGTGGGCGATTTCTTCATCGGTGACGGTTACGATTTCATCTACGTACTTTTCGATGATTGGATAGGTTATGACACCTGGCTCCTTTACGAGAATCCCATCCGCTATGGTAAAAGCAGCATGCGGTGACTTGAATTTTTGCCCCGTAAATCTCCGATAAGTGGCAGAAGCCCCGGCAGCCTGAACACCAACTACCCTGACCGACGGGTTGATCGCTTTAATAGCAAGTGCCACTCCTGAAATCAATCCACCCCCGCCAATAGGCACAAAAATAACTTCCAACTCATCATTTTGCTGCAACATTTCCAACCCAACCGTTCCTTGTCCTGCGATCACCATCTCATCATCAAACGCATGAACAAAGGTGCTGCCATTCTGGTTCATTTCTTCAACCGCTTTTTGATACGATTCATTGTACGTTTCGCCGGTCAATACGATGTCGGCACCATATCCCTTTGTAGCAGAAGCCTTGGAAAAAGGAGTATACTTCGGCATGTAAATTTTCGACTTGATACCCCTTAACGAAGCTGCCAGTGCCACCCCCTGGGCATGATTGCCGGCCGAAGCAGCCAGAATGCAATTTTTCACTTCCAGGTCTGATAACGATAAAATTTTGTTCATCGCTCCCCTTAACTTGAACGATCCCGTTTTTTGCAGGTTTTCCAGTTTTAAATAGACGTCAGCATTCGTTAAGGAGTTTAATGTCGTACTTTGCTTCAACGGAGTTTGGTGCACTTTATCCTTCAGCTTCTCCATCGCTTCCTCGATCTGAACGTTCTTTAACAAATTCCCAATATGCTCACCTCAAAATAATTATTTAACTAACTGACAAATGGCATCATTCTTCACAGTTCTTTCCCAACCTCTTCAATCCACACCTTTTGCATAAGCCAATGCCAGCTCCTTCGCCTGGCCAGTCACATCCTGGTGAACCCCAATCAATGCCGGGACCCTGCTCCTTCTTCATACGTTCTTCGGACCAAGTGCCCCGGTCCTTTTGGCGCAACCAAAAACACATCCACATCTCCAGGCGGCACAACTTGTTGAAAATGAACATTGAACCCGTGGGCAAACGCAAGTGCTTTTCCAGCAGTTAAAGCGGGTTTGATTTCTGATTCATAAACTGCTGGCTGCTTCTCATCAGGCAATAGCACCATGACCACATCCGCCGCTTCGCACGCTTCCCTGACAGACAATACCCGGAATCCATCCCCCTCAGCCTGGGCCCATGATTTCCCCGGGCGCAATCCGACGACAACCTGATGCCCGCTGTCCCGTGAATTTTGCGCATGTGCATGGCCCTGTGAGCCATACCCAATGACAGCAACCGACTTCCCTTTTAAAACTTCCTCATTCACATCTGCTTGATAATAAACCTTTACCATTCCAACCCTCACCCTTTTAAAAAAATAGTTCAGACCAGCAACTTCTTCATCACGGCGATTTCTCTCTCAATGACAAGTTCGTCTGTTACATTGTCATCCCAACGATATCTGCTTCTTGAAAGGCATCCGTCCCGATAACCTTTGATGCAACCTGTCCTGTAAAAATAACGAGCGGCAATGAATCCATCATCGCATCGGCGATCCCTGTCACGACATTGGTTGCGCCAGGCCCCGAGGTTGCGATTACGACCCCAGGCTTTCCCGAAACCCGCGCATAGCCTTCCGCCGCGTGAATGGCTCCTTGTTCATGCCTCGCCAGAACGTGATTGATCGGTGACCTGTGCAGTGCATCGTAAATTCCCAAAACCGCCCCGCCTGGATAGCCGAACAATAGCTCAACCCCATCCTGTTTCAGGGCCTGGATGAAGAGATCGGCCCCATTCATGTTCATCTCTTCTGTTTCAACCGTTACCATTGGCTCTTTTGCTTCCATCCAAATCTCCTCCTATTCTTCTAATTGATCAACGCTCTTCATCCAGCAGGGCAAACAAAAAAGCCATTCACCCGCACAAAAATCAAATTTGTGCAGGGGTGAAAGGCTTATAGCATTCCACGGTACCACCCTCGTTTGCTGCATCTCTTGCAAGACACAGCCTTTTAAGGCAGGTCAGGTCACTTTTTTTTTAAAAAAGGATCTGAACTGTCTATTTTTGCTAACGAGTATACCCGTGTATACCCGGCGGTCCCTACTGCGATTTCAGGACAGCACTCAGAGGGGATGAAGAAATTGGCGTATTGCTGGCTTCCAGCGCGACCAGCTCTCTGTGAATACGGAATCCAATCCCTTAACCTCGTCATCGAGTTATTTATTATGTTTTCAAATTTTCCTTAAACCCCGTCATCGAGTTATCTATTAAATTTCAAAATTTCTTATACCTCGCCATCGAGTTATCTATTAAATTTTCAGGATGCCCCCCGTGCTCGCGGAGGTAACCAGCTTCGAATATCGAGCCAAATATCCTTTTTTGATTTTCGGCTCCGGCTGTTTCCATTGAGCTTTCCGATCATTTAATTCTGCTTCAGGAACCTCGAGGCTAATAGTTCTTTCTTCTAAATCAATGAAAATAGTATCTCCATTTTCAACAAACGCGATTGGTCCTCCTTCAGCAGCTTCCGGGGAAATATGGCCGATGGAAATTCCCCTTGAGGCACCTGAGAATCTGCCATCCGTAATCAAGGCAACCTTCTTTTCCAGTCCTCTTCCGGCAATGGCGGCTGTTGGCGCAAGCATTTCCGGCATTCCCGGACCGCCTTTTGGCCCTTCATAGCGGATGACAACCACATGCCCCTCACGTACATCGCCACTTTCGATTCCACCAAAGCCTCATCCTGAGATTCATAGACAATCGCTTCACCTTTAAAAGTCTTGATGGAAGGATCCACTGCTCCGACCTTGATGACGCCTCCATCTGGTGCAATATTCCCAAACAGAATCGATAAACCGCCGACCGGGCTATAAGCCGTTTCCTTGCTGCGGATGACGTCATTATTTAATACCTCCGCATCCTTTACATTCTCGTAAAGGGATTTACCAGTAATGGTGATCCGGTCCGGATGTACTGCCCCTTCCATTTCACAAAGCTGTTTGATAATCGCGCTGACACCGCCAGCATTATGGACATCCTGCATCGAATAATGGGAAGCCGGGCTGATTTTAGACAAATAAGGAATTCGTTTTGCCACTTCATTGATCCGGCTCAAATCATAGTCAATTTCCGCTTCGTTCGCGATCGCCAGCGTGTGGAGCACCGTATTCGTTGACCCGCCCATCGCCATATCAAGTGCAAAGGCATCATCAATCGTTTCCTGGGTGATAATGTCTCTTGGCTTGATATCCTTTTTGACCATTTCAACCAAATGACGAGCTGCATCATAGATTAATTTATGGCGTTCCTTCGATGTCGCAACAAGCGTTCCATTGCCAGGCAGCGCGACTCCGAGCATTTCCATAAGTGAATTCATCGAATTGGCAGTGAACATTCCCGAGCAGGAGCCACAGGTTGGACACGCATTCTTTTCGATATCCAGCAATTCCTCTTCAGACATTCTCCCAGATTGATAGGCACCGACGCCTTCAAAAACGGACACGAGCGATAAAGCTGTCCAGTGCTGGAAACACCCGCCTCCATCGGGCCACCCGAAACAAATACAGAAGGAACATTCGTCCTTACTGCCGCCATCAGCATCCCAGGAGTGATCTTGTCACAGTTCGGAATGTAGAAAACTCCATCGAACCAGTGCGCATTAATCACGGTTTCAGCCGAATCGGCTATCAGCTCCCTGCTTGGCAAGGAGTATCTCATGCCGATATGCCCCATCGCAATCCCATCATCAACCCCGATGGTATTGAACTCAAACGGAATCCCGCCCGCCTCTCTGATTGCGTCCTTGACGACATCCGCGAACTGCCTCAGATGGACATGTCCCGGAATAATATCGATATATGAATTGCAAACGCCAATAAAAGGCTTTTCAAGATCCTCTAATTTCACTCCAGTTGCATAAAGCAAGCTTCGGTGCGGAGCACGGTCGACTCCCTTTTTAATCATGTCACTGCGCATACAAAATCCCCCTAGTTTTCATCTTTATACAATTTGCTTTTCATAGACTTTGACTCCGTCTTCAACGACGGTTTTTCTAAACTCTTTTAAAAGTTGGTTGGTGACGGCACCTGGCTTTCCTTCACCGATCGTTCTGCCATCCACCTTCACAACCGCAATGACCTCCGCCGCCGTTCCCGTTAAAAAGACTTCATCGGCCACATAGACATCATGCCTTGTGAAAACTTCTTCTCTCATCAAGAAGCCAAGATTGTGGGCAATTTCCATGATGGCATTTCTTGTGATCCCCTCCAGTGCTCCTACATACCCAGGAGGCGTGAGGATCTCGCCATTTTTCACGATAAAAACATTGTCCGCAGATCCTTCCGCCACATAGCCCTGGTCATTCAGCATCAGCGCTTCATTGACACCAGATAAACCGGCCTCGATCCGGACCAGGATATTGTTCAAATAGTTCAGTGACTTCACTTTCGGTGAAAGCACATCCGAGCGATTCCGCCTCGTAGCCACCGTGACAATCTCGATCCCCGACTCATAAAGTTCCTTTGGGAATAGTGCAAGCTCTTCCGCGATGACGATGACCTGCGGCCTTGCACAAGAGGATGGATCCAGACCCAGGTTCCCCACCCCTCTCGAGACAACCACGCGAATATAGGCATTCAGCAGGCCATTCACTCTCAATGTCTCGACCACAAGATCACTCAATTCCTGCTTGCTGTAAGGAATGGACAACATGATTGACTTTGCCGAATCATATAGCCGATTAACATGGTCCTGGAGCCTGAAGACATTGCCTTCATACACCCGAATACCCTCGAAGACACCATCTCCGTATAGAAAACCATGATCATACACTGACACAACTGCGTCTTTCTTACTGACGAACTGGCCATTTAAAAAGATCAATTGCTCCTTCATCATCCATTCCTCTTTTCTTGTATGTTTTAGTAAATTTTTAAAAATAAAAAACTCGCCCCTGAAATAGGGACGAGTTTAGCTCGCGATACCACCCTAGTTCCGTTCTTGGATAGAAAAATCCACTTACGGCACTCATAAACGTACAATCATACGTGTTCCTTTTAACGGCGGACCACCCGGCAACACTTACTGAAAAAGTTCAGCATTGCATCTCGGAGATGATTTTCGGATCAGTTCTGAACATCGGCTTGCACCATTGACCGACTCTCTGTAGAACAGGGCACTCATCTTACTCTTCTCGTCATCGACTTTATTTTTAAAAAATTATTAATTATAAAATTATCAGGTGGGAATTGATTTGTCAAACTTTTTTTAAAAATTCAATTAATTCGATCAACATTATTTACATTTTTTCAATTGATGAAAATGCAGAACAGTACCCATTTTCCAGCTTTAACCCGTCTCCTGTTCACTCCTTAATTGTGTATAAATCTGCTGATAAGCTGACGCCTCGTTGACCATGCCTTTGTGCTGATACATTTTGCACAGCTGCCTGACTGGAGCCGGGTCAGCCGGATTGAGTTCCATTTCCCAGAAGAAACATTCGATGGCTTGATCGTATTGATTGAAATCTGCGTAAAATTGGCCCAATTCCATCATTCTGTCGGGATTCTCCAATAGAGCGGCCATTTCATTGATTTTGCGAATAGTGATAGAATGTGGAAAGCTTTTCTGAATAGGCTTCAGTTTTTCACAGACTGCTTTCAAATCATGCCCCTCCATTAACTTTGCAGTCAGCTGCAGAATTCTTTGTTCGGATTGCCTTGGGTCATGTTCCTGAGCAACCTGCTGATGGAACAGCAGAAACTCTTCCAGGTGAGAAGACACAAATTCAGCATCAACCTGCTTCCAAATTTCACTAAGGAGCAGATGAAACTCTTCAGGCAGATCCTCTATAAAGGGGAATAAATTTACTGCCGCCTTCTCATATTGTCCGTCTTTCATCAAACCTTCAATGAAAGTTCGAGCCTCCGGTACCCATTTATATGGATTTGTTTTTACATAGGATAAGACTTGAATCCAATTTTCAAGGGGGAGATAATTCAAAGCCAACTCGGTCTGGCTCTTAACGAAATCAGAAGTAAGATTCCTTTTGTCATCCATCCAAAGCAGCAGCCATTCTGCATACCGTTCTTCGTTTTTTAATATCTTTTCGAGCATTTGAGTATGTTCGGTGTTTTTTCGATTCATAAAGCAATGGAACTCTGCAAATAAGGGGTCCTTTTTTGGATTTCCGATATAGATGAAGTAGCGTAGAATCTGGAATATGAGCTGTATTCCCGGGAATGGAGGAGGTCACTGATTTTTTCCAGGGAGGGAGATAATCCGGATAAAAGATGGATCGATTGATAGGCGTTGGAAAAACTGCCGTTTCTTCTATAGTGGAAGAAGATATTTTCGATTGGTTTGGCGAGCTGTTCTGGCGGAAAAAACGAGTCGAGTGATGCGGCAATACATGGTATTTCAAGAAGGGAATAATTGCGCTGGAGATGATTGAAAAGCTTGTTTTTAGCTGGTATGACTAAAGCAGTCACAGGAATGAATACAGGCAGAAGCGGGTGCTTTTGATCTAAGATGATCCCTTCATTCAGCACTTTATCAATAAATGAACCTTTTTCAACCTTGTCGAGTTGATCACCATAGATAAGGGCATTTTTGTAGAAAATCAAATAGTATTTTTCGGTTAATTCAGTTTGGACCTCTGCGACCATAAATCTGGCGAAGATCGCTGCCCGCATAACATCTCCATTTACCATAACCTTATTAGATTTGAACGATAGTTTTGTCGGCATTGTTAGTTCACTGTTCATGAAAAATTGAGCCTCCTATTGAATCGTATATTGTTTTCTATAGTTTAATTATACGTTACCATTAGTAAAAAAGCGACATCGTCCCTTAGTTATGTGAAAAACCGCTCAATCCCAACTTTTAAAAAGATTAAGCTGCGACAGACGGATGCCGCGACCATCTAAATCAAGCTTTCACCAAAAAATTCAACCTGATAATCACCGAGAAATATTTAATATTGAAGATTACACTATTTTCAATATAGGCATTACCCAATCGACATGGCCAAATAAGCAGCAGGTCATTTTGCTTTCAAGGGTGTTCAGCTCCCTGAGCAATTGTACCGTCAGATGCTGACTGACTTCTGTCACATTAACAAGCAAAAGCTAGATTAAAAACTCAAAAGCTCTCCTAATGACATCTCCCCGGCTGATTATGCCCACCAAAATCCCATCACGTTCAACAGGTAATTTCTTAATTTGTTTTTTTCCTAAAATGTATGCAATCTTCTCCATATCTTCGTCCCAATTCACAGTATAAACTGTTTTCTTAGCAACCTTCATCACATTATAATCAAGAATCTTTCTGGCTCTTTCTTCAAATTCGTCATCATCTCCTTGCAAGACAGTTACATAGTAAAAGGCATTCAAAATATTTTCTTTGTGCTTTCCAATAAAGCGCATAATATCTCCATCACTGATATAACCAACAATTTCATTTCCATCGTTAACCACTGGAACTCCGCTAATTCCATTTTCTATAAATTTTTCAATAACGAAACGTACCGATGCATCCTCTTTTACTTTAATTACTTGTTTTTTCATAATTTGTTCTGCTTTCATTGAAAATCCTCCTCTTAAAAAATAATAGAATAATTGAATTGAACACATACATAGTTAGTATCCTATAAAATTCATTGATGGGCGAGAAGATATTAACGATTCTAGTATATACTCAAAATGTGAATATAGTCTTAAAAAAAAATGAAAAAGGGCCGAGAAAGATAGAAGTATTCTCGTTGCCCTTTATTTTTGTCTTTATTTAAATAGATTTCTTTTGAGGAACTGGCATTTCGGTACCTTTGACAGATTTCAGCTGGAACAATGATTTCAGAATGAGCAAAGCTCCAACAATAAGTAATACAACTGCCATCACTGTATAGGAGTAATTGACACTTCCATCTCCAAATGAAGTACTTACTATACGATGAATGTGCGGAGAACTGAATTGACCTAAATATATGAAACTTTGAACAATCGCCATTGCAATCATCGCTTGTGCACCATTAGCAGCTTTTGAAACACCATCAAAAATGATCGGTACGAGGCTTCCATATCCGAAACCAAGGATTAATACCCCAATCCCCATCAATACTAAAGGCTGTGTAAAGACAACCAATCCAAAACCAATACCCAAAAGCATTACCTGGACTGGAACATAGAAACTTTTAATTTTTCTCTTTAACCCTATTAATGTTAGTCCTCCCAAGAATCCACCAAGAGAACATGCAGCGATGATAACACCCGATATACCTGTATTTGTAACACTATTTTCTCTAAGGAATAGCGCCATATTCGAAGGGATTGAATAAAATACAATGAAAACCAGGAATATTAGAATGGAATATTTTGCAATTTGGGCTTTTGGTAAAAAAGTTTTTTCTGAAGCATTTTTTTGAATGGTTGCCGGAGCCTTTCTTGGAAGGAAAGCAACTACAAAAATCATGACGATAGCAGCAATGCCATAGACATAAAATGCTGCTCTCCAGCCTTGCATTGCTAGAATACCAGATACCATAATCGCGATAATGGCTCCAAGATTGGTAGCAGCACTGACAAGTCCCATCATACTCGTACGTTCTTCTCCATCATAGTAATCAGATACAAGAGTGGTAGATAACGGCATCAGCAGACCAACAGAAACCCCTAAAAGAGCGCGGGTGAATAAAAGAAAAGCCATGTTTGTGGCGAATCCGCCACCGAGGCCAGCCACTAAATAGAGAACCAGACCAAGGATTAAGACTGTCTTTTTTGAGAAATAACGGCATAAATAGCCGGATACAAAGGCAAATGGAATCATAAAGGCTGCGTGCAGACTAGTCAATAAGTTTATCTCAAAGCCAGATGCATCTGGGAACGCAACGGCAATTGAGCCAACGGCAGGCGCAATGATGGCCCCAGCCATAACGGTAATAAGTGAAACGGAAAGAATTGCATATTTTAACAAGAACATCACCTCAGCAAATTATTTTCAAATATCAAAAACAATGCTCAAGTAATGATAAAACCATTGCGGAGTTCCCTCAAGAAATGATTGGATCAGTACGGAGAATTATGAAGTCAACTACCGTAGAAATAGTGAAAAAACGCTAAACCCGGGTTGTTAAGTGTTCTTCTATGACGGTAACAAGACTATTTAATCATGAAATAAAAGAATAGTCAATTATAGAGAGGGATTTTTGTTATAAAAAAAGGCGAGACATAGTATATAAGAATAACAACAAAGAAACTAATAGATAGAAGATTTACAGGTATTATCTACTGATTATTGCTAATATCGCACTAATTAAAGTAAAGGGCTTTAATTACATTTAAATTTCTTCAAAAAAACGTTAAAAGACCATTAGACTCCGCCACTAACAATTTAAATTGTTAACGGGGCATGTCTAATGATTCTTGAAGGATCTGCAGATTTTTTTGTTTAATAGGAAATTATAAAATATTTTCAATGTGGATAACTATCCAGGTTTTCTTAATCCAGCTCCAGCGCTTGTCGGGACGGAACGAGGCGCTTGCGCTTTTTGTTCTTAAATTATCTATTCGTTACACTTTTAAAAACAACTAAGCCTCTTAAACAGCTTATTTATATAAGAATGCCCGAGTTTGCTCTAAATCATTATTTACTCCCTTGGTAAACAATATTTGGTGTAAACCCAGTCCACCGTTTCTAAAAAAGGCTGCACTGGATTGTAAGTACAGTCTCCACATTCTGATGAAAGTTTCATCATACATTTCTCTGACTTCATCGAGATGTTCTTCAAATCGAGACGACCAGTTGTCTAAAGTTTTTGCATAATGCAATCTTAAGTTTTCCACATCAATTAAATGGTAATTATACTCTGGAAGCAAGGAAATTATTTCCCGGACTGAAGGGATATATCCCCCAGGGAAAATATACTTTTGGATCCAAGGATCACCTGGCTCTTCTGTTTGATGGGTGATCGTATGCAGCAGCATGACTCCTTTGTCTTTCAGTAAGGAATTGACCGTTTCCATAAATACTGGGTAATTATCACGCCCCACATGCTCGAACATTCCCACGCTCGCAATCTTATCAAAGCATAAATTTTGTTTTGGCAGCTCTCGATAATCACTTAATGTTACCTGCACTTGTTGTTCAAGTCCCAAGGATTTAATTCTTTCATTTGTCTTTGTGTATTGCTCTTCACTAAGAGTGACACCATGTGCTTGAACGCCATATAATTGAGCAGCTCGTATGATCAGCCAGCCCCAGCCGCTGCCAATGTCCAGAAGTGTTTCTCCTGGCTTAAGCTGCAATTTTTTCAGGACATGGTCTATTTTATTGATTTGAGCTTGGTCCAAGGAGTCATTTTCGTCTTTAAAATATGCACAGGAATAGCTCATTGTTTCATCTAGCCAAATTGAATAAAAATCATTTCCAATATCGTAATGATGTTCAATATTAGACTTTGCCTTTTTAAAAGATAGTTTTGGTAAGTTCGGCAAGTTCTTTGTCCATAGCAGTTGTTTATTCGAATGTGCCAGATTGATCAGGTCCTCAATTTTCCCATCTATTTCAATATCCCCGTTCATATAGGCCTCACCAAAGGTTAAGCTTGGCTCATTCATAAGGCGGGTTAATGGAACCTTCTCTCCGATTTTAATTTTCAACTGGACATCCCCTTGCCCATATTGTTCAGTTTTCCCATCCCAATATTCGACCGCAAACGCAAACTCAGGATTCATCCGTTGAAACAAAGTGTGTAAGATATTTTTCTGCATTGTTGACTTCCTTTCTCGCTGTATGGATTATGTACAATTTATAATATAACCAATTTGAATACCTTTTAAAAACATTTCACCTTGCGCGAGAGGCAGAAGCGGGTTACGCCGTATTAAGAATCTGCATTTCATTACAAAAACCAGAATAAATCTGACCTCTTTTGAAAAAGATAATCTATTCAGCAATATCACGCAGCTGGACAAGCGACTCGAGGGGCTAGGCGCTGGAGCTGGATTAAGAAAACCTGAATAGTTATCCACATTGAAAATATTTTATAATTTCCTATTAAACAAAAAAAAGCACCCCGAAGGATACTTATTCATATATTTTAAGCGGTTCAATGTTGATTTTTAATACTACGGTTGCGGGATCATGAACCATATTTATTTTATCCACCACATATTCTTTCTTGTATATCGTGACAGTATTACTAGCCCTCAAAGCCGCAACATACTGCTCCCAATGCTTTACATTGGCACTTAAGAGACACTTATCTTTCAAATAATAATCCACTCTATTTGGAACACGGTTCAACTCTACACCCCCTTTTTGATAGAGTTTATGTATCATATTATCTATTAATGACAAGCTGTGAACCGTTTCATCAGCTAAAAAGAAAAATCCATCTTTTATACAAGATGGATTTTGGTTTGCCTGGCATAAATTGATTCAAAGAACAAGAGACCTCGCAATTGAAGCTACAACCCACCACAGTTTGGCGAATTGTCTTGGTCTCCCTCCATGTAATCCATCCCTTTTTCAACCGCTTCCAGTCCATAACCTGTTTGGCTGATCTCCAGTAACTCTTCATTTTGGACATTGTTGATCATTTGGCTATCCTTATGCTTTTGTTTTTTGTCTCTCATCGCTTTCCCTCCGAAGTTTTTTCTGTATCTTTCTCCTGGGGGGATGTTCTTATTCGCCATGTGGTTATTTATCGGATGAGACCATTGCCTCCGCTTGAGATAATTCCTATTGGCAAAAACGACCTATTTATTGGCGAAAATCGAATTTTATTCGCGAACTGGAAATTTCGGCTGTTTTTTTCCAGTTAGTGATTTTAAAAAGAGAGACAATTCTGCTGTCTCAAAATACGAGATGCAGGTACCGTCCCTCTTTTTGTACCAATGCACTAAGGCAGGTTAACGCCTCGTGAACTCACATATAATGTATACCATTCGTCACGTGTCAGAGTCACATTGACTGCATCTGCGCTAGCCCTGATCCGGGCAGGATTAACTGTGCCAATGACAGGCTGAATTCCCGCTGGGTGCCTCATCAACCAGGCGAGGACGATGGCTTCTGGTGTGGTTTGTTTCTCTCGTGCCAACTTTTGTACCAAGGCCGCAGTGTTCTTGACCCTTTCGCTTTCATTCTCAATGTTTTTACCAGAATAGAGCCCTTTTGCAAGTGAGCCCCATGATTGGATCTGGATATTCTCCATCTGGCAATACTCCAGAGTTCCTTCTGGGAAGGTGTTTTGGCGTGCCGCTTCCTGATTGACATGGACACCCGTATCTAGCCAGCCAATTTTATGTAAGCTCATTTCCAGTTGGTTGACGATGATTTTTTCGTCCGTATGCTGCTGCAGCAAGCGCATCTGTCCTGCACTCATATTGGAAACACCGAACGAACGCACCTTGCCGGAAGCCTTGAGCTGACGGAATGCCTCTCCTACCTCGCTTGGGTCCATTAAAGGATCGGGACGGTGCAATAGCAGGATATCCAGGTGCTCAATTCCTAGCCTAGAAAGGATTCCATCCACACTATCGAGAATATACGATTTTGAAAAATCGTACCTTGTTGGCAGCCCAGATTCCTTATCCCCGAAACGAATGCCGCACTTCGACTGGATGATGATTTCATCGCGTAGCCCCGGCCTTTCTTTTAAAACCTGTCCAAAAACCTTCTCCGCTTTCCCCAATGTATAAATATCAGCATGATCAAACATATTGATTCCTGAAGCCAGAGCAGCTTCTACCGCTTCATGCGCCTGCTTGACATGTTCCGGCTCAATCGGCTGAGAATCCCAGCTTCCCCCCAGCCCCATGCAGCCAAAAACAAGCTCCGAAGCATTCAATCCATTCTGGTTAATAGGCAGCTTTTTCAATCTTGATTCCTCCTGATGTAAAAGTAAAATCCTTTGCAAGCCATTCTACCATATTACAATGAAGGTTAATAACGAAAGGCCGGGGATTGCAGGGGCTTTCTGCCTTTCTATAAAAGAACCATTGATGAGTATTGAGCCAGGCTACTTCTGACAGCTCTTCCCGGGTTGACACCAATATGTCTGAAGTTGCTCTTACTTCTGACAGCTTTTCTTCATTTGGTACTGAACCTGTCTAAAGTAGAGCTTTCTTTTGACAGCTTTTCTTCATTTGACACCAAACCTGTCGCAAGTTGTGCGCAAACAAACATAAAAGCAAAAAAGAAGCACAGGGTACGTCCCCATGCTCCTGCCATGCTCCTTGAATGATTCCAATTATCCTCTTTTTCTCAAAGAAATAACCAATGCTAACAATCCTGCAATTAAAGCTGCGATAGAAAGGTAAAGCGGTACGTTGCTGGTTGCTGTTTTTGCTTCCATGTCATTTGTGAGGTCTCCACCAGCGCTGTGGTCATTGGAAGAATCAGCTGATGTTCCTCCATGCCCATGCCCAGATCCATCTGCAGGGTTCACTGCTGTAAAAGAAGCTGGCTTGTCTGCATCAGGTGCACCCACCCATTCAACTACACTGCCATCGCTGTAGGTTTGATACGCTTTCCAAATAATCTCTGTCGCTTCATCGCCAACTTTTCCCTGGATGTTAAATTGAACGAATTCGCTCTCTGTTAACCCTTTGCCTTCGGTTGTCCACGTAGCACTCGTAATTTTTCCAGTGTCATCTTTTTGAACCTCGTATGTCCAGCCTGACTTAGCTTCAAAGCGGGTGATATTCACTTCTTCAGGGAATTTCACTTCCACTTTCATTGTTTGGACATCTTGACTTTCAGAAGGAACTCGGACAGTGAACACTTCATTTTTCCCTTGCGAGGTTTCCTGTGGCTGAACGGTTACATGCGCGCTTGCCACACCGACAAAAAGAGTGATCGCACCAATCATTGATATCGTTAATGTTAAAAGTTTTTTCATTTTTAAATCTCCTACATATTCATTTTAATAAACAATAAAATCCTTCTGGAATACCTTCTCATTGTCCTCCGAATCTACTATTCGTAGTTGTAAGGTCCAGTTTCCTTCAATTGCAAGATACGAACCATTGATCTTGAATTGAACATTCTTGGACTGTTGTATTTCGGAAAAAGGAACTTGGATCGGCTCGATTTCAAGGTTGTCTTTATAGATCAAAAATAGCTCAACCCGTTTAATCTCTATGTCTTCTTCAAGCGAATTTGCTGTAACTTTGAAATGGTTGTATCCGGGTGTTCTGGGTGAGATCAAGGTTGTAAATTCAAGGTTTTGTTCCTGGCTTTCCCATTCCAATGGCTCGTTTTCCGGAAGAGGTTCATGTAGGTGATGACACCGACAATCCCTAAAATGATCATCATCAAACTGAAGTCGAATTTCACTAACCTGCTGATAGAGCCTTCTTTTTTCTTTTTCAACTTATACCGTAAAATTGCACCAAACACGAATACAAGCAGGACTAGGGCAACTTTGACCAGAAGCAGTTTTCCCCATAGTGCATGGAGCAGATACTCGAGTTCTGGCACAAAGATTAAAGTGTATGCTGAGCCTGTTAAAAACAGCATAACCATGCTGATTAAGGCAGATTGCGAAAAGAAGGGGAGGAATTGTCTAATATGTTCCTTCTGCTTTTTCCAGTAAGTCAGGATGTACAGCAGGCCACCTGCCCAAACGGCGGCTGAAAGTAAATGGATGAAAGCCAGCTCAAGTGACATCGAGCGGATTTCCGATTCAAATGCTGCAGCATGTCCGTTAAAACTCTTTGCCGTCAGGATCAAAAATACCCACACTAAATCAATCCATTTATAACGAAGTAAGATGAAAAAACCTAATAGAGATAAAAGCACGGAAGCGACCAAAGAGATACCTACTGTTGTACCAGTTAGAATAGATGAAACTTCAGTCAATGTCCTGCGATCAAGTAATTCCAAGAGTTGGAGTGATCCCACTCCCACAGTTGTGATGAACAGCGCAATTTGTAATTGAAAGGCCCTCTGTCTGAAGGTTGGCTTCATCTCTTCTTTTAAAGAGTAGATGGTCCCCCACACAATCCAGCCAGTTGTCAGGACTAGCGCCATAAAAAAAGCATCCTCACCAACGACTTGATAGCAGTTGCACCAGCTGAGCTCTTTTGCGTTTCTAAAACTTGCTTGTTAATATCCCTTTGGAAGACCGTTTCTTCCCCCACAGAAATGACATAGGCACTCCTGATCGGGTGGCCATCCGCTGAAATAACATTATAGGATATAACATAATTTCCGTCAGGCAAGTCAGGCAAAGGCTGCTTTATGGTTGTTTGATCCTGACTCATCTCCGGTTTTGCATTGACGATTCTTTCCCCATTTTCATTAAAAACCTTAACCGAATAGAGTGCGTCTTCAAGTCTTTCATCGAATACGAGAACAATCTCTTTCGGGGATTCTGTCAATTCACTATCGGGGGCAGGATCAGCCTTCTCCAGCGTCGCATGAGCAAAGACTTCTTGCGGAACTAGTAAAATAAAAATAAGAGAAAATAGAACGAGAAGATTACTAATAAAATTTCGCTTGCTAAGTATAAATATCACCTGCCTTTTCTATATTCCACATACCCTCGAGTGTATCACTAAATACTATTCACTATCAATACAAGGTTTATGGTAAAAACATGAGGACCGGGACTTAGGGCCAGTTCTGACGCCCCTACAAATTTACAGATTTCAACTTACTTTGAGGCAGGAAACTTCTCATTGGCCCTCCACTTTTTCTCCCGTGCAAAAAAGCACCTGTTCTTTAATTAACAGGCACTCTATACATCATACTCCCACAACCCAAGCCTTCCTTTAGCCGGAATGATGCTCTCCAGCCTATAATGGTTATCCCAAAAACTCAATCAACTCATCCACTGTTTTACTTTTTATGATTTTCTGGACAACGGATTTGTCTTCAATGATGGAAATTAACTTCTGAAACATAAAATCCAAATCAGCCTGGTTGCTTTCTTTAATATTTAACAAGCAAACAAACTGGACCATTTGTTCATGCCACTGGATGGGCCGTTTTAATGTACAAATTGTCCAAGAAGTCTCTTTTGTTACCGGAACCATAGGGTGAGGAACGGCCACCAGATTCCCATAACTAGTTGGTGCAATATTTTCCCTTTCTAAAACAAGATTTACATAATCCTCCGGCACGAGTTTTTGTTTAACTAACACATCACATAAAAACCGAATCGTGCTTTCTTTATCTTGTAAATCTTGCTGAAGGAAAATTCTTGAAGGATGTAAATAAGCCGACGTTCCATTTTGAGCCATAGACAAATAATTTCTTATAGAGTCAATGTCCTTATCTTCCAAAAAAGTATTAACGACTTGGACTGGTATACCTAAATCTTCTTTAATCGGAATGGTACTAATGATCAAATCAATGATAGATAAATCATATGATGATAAATTGTAATAACTGATGGTATCTAAAATTTCAAGTTCTTGCTCGAACAAATTTTGTAATCGATAGTAAAGCAATCTGGCACTTCCTACGCCAGACGCGCAGACAATCAACACTTTTTTGATTTTCTTCTTTTCCAACTTCATTCGTTCGAGGGCGACACCAATATGAAGGGCGATGTATGCAATTTCGTGCTCAACCACTTCTGTCTGTAAATATTCTTCTATACATTTGCTGGCAATAATAGCTCCTTCAAATGCAGCAGGGTATTTTTTCTTTATATCACTTAATAATGGATTGCGGATATTCATTTTATACCGCAAACGATTCATCGCTGGGCGGATATGCAAAGTTAAAGCTTGAATAAACTCCCGATCGTGGGAGAAATCCCAATTCAATTCAGACTTCAGCCTCTCTAGCATACTATTTATGATGGTCCCCGCTTCATCAAACTCACTATATTCCATTAGCCTTTTCTTGTGTAAAAGCTTGGTTCCTAGTAAATGAACGATAATATACTCAATTTCTGCATCAGGAAAAACCAAACCGGTAAATTCCTCAACCTTTTTCACAATTTCTTCGGCAACAATTTTTTCAAATGGATATTCATTGTCTAAAACATCATCCAACTCTTCGAGGACAAAACCTTCTTCAATTCTTTTACAAGCAATGGCAACATGTGTCGCTAAATTTTCTAAAGAAATATCGGATATTTCAATTTTATATTTATTTACTTTTTCAACGATGACTTCTTTAATCTTTATAAATAATTTTTGATCGATGAGGTGCCGTGAGCCTTCGTTTAGAATGACCTCTTGATCTCGGCTTAATAAACAGTTCGATAAACATAATCGTTTCATATACTCGTCCCCCTCAACTCTTGAGCCATAGTGAGGACGGTTTATTAATTTCAAGTTGTATTTACTGAGTATTTCCTTCACATTCTTTAAATCGTTTTGTACAGTTGACATGGAAACGAACATTTCATCTGAATAGCTTTCAAGCTTAATATAATCCTTCTCAAGTAATAACCGCCTTAAAATATAGAGGACCCTGGCAGCTTGATCAGCGAAGTCTCCTGCTAATTGACTCTCATCATCAGAAATCCGTTTAAGCGTATTTGAAAAAAGCTCAGGGTTTTCTACTTTTAGTACATAACCACTCCCTCTAATCGATTCTATAAAAAACCTTTCGATTCAGTATTCTGTTGCATGAGTTTTATTTCATTCCGGATGGTCCGATCGCTGACGCCTAATTCTTTTTCCATCCACCCTGAGGTCACTGGTTCTTTTGATTTCGATAGAAGCACCAAAATATCCATTTGTCGCTTTGATAGCATAGTCAATATAAATCAGCTTCCCTTTTAATCGTATTTTCGATATCCAGATATATATTATACCTCTATAGTAACAGAATCGGATTTTCCATAAAATAAACACCAAGTCATAAATTCAAGTTACATTCCACAAGGTTAGTTTATTTATTCTATATATACTCCTGACCAATTGACCAGTTAACACAAATAGCCCCCACCTTATAGAATAGGGACTTAAAAAAATTATTTTTGTATAGCTAATTCGTTTCCAGACACATTAAGGTCTTTCATCCTGCATTCCGTTCTTTATAGTTCTTCCCCATTTGTTTCAATGACATGTTAAATGTTTTTTTCTTTGTTCTTTCTAATTTTCCACCAGCTCCCTCCAAGCTGGTGAGCTGCAACCGCGCCTTGCTGGAAAAGGTTTACAGGCAATAGACTTTTTGTCATGAAAAATAGACCCCAATTAAGCAAGAAGACGGTTAATCTTATTGATAACCGTCTTCTTTCAAATATTGGATTTTAAATCCATTCAGTTTTGGATTAAATGATCGCTTCTCCGCCGTTTTCCTGCTCAACTAACTTCTTATCATACAATTTAATAAACGGAAGCCAGATCAAGAATGCAACAACACTACTAATCACTGCGGCCACTACGGCCAACAAATCCCCAGCTGTACCGATAAAAGCGCCTAAACCAATTGGTGATGGCCAAGGTACTTGTGCAATGATCGGATTGATGAATTCAAGTTTAATCGCCCAATATGCGATTGTCCCTGAAGCCATAGGTGCCAAGAAAAACGGAATCGCCAAGTATGGATTATAAACGATCGGCAATCCAAATATGATTGGTTCATTAATGTTAAAAATCCCAGGAGCAAGAGATGCCTTGCCTAAAATTTTCAATTGTTGTGATTTAGCTAGGAATGCGATAAAAATAACCATACCTAAAGTCGCACCTGAACCACCGATAATGACAAATGAGTTCTGGAACTCGCCTGCGAATGGAATGTTTGCTCCATCCATATTGGCTTGCATATTAGATAGGACAATCGGTGTCAGGAAAGCTGAAATAATATTCGCTCCATGGATACCTACAATCCAAAGGGCATGGATCAAGAAATAAATAACCATGATGCCCAGCCAGCTATTGGTCAAATTAACAACAAAGCTAAATGGAATGGCTACTACTTTAAACAAATCTGTGCCTAATGCAACTAAAGTTCCATTGATGACCAAAATGACAAGAGCAACCAAAAATGCTGGGATTAAGGCTGTGAAGGAGCGTGATACACCTTCTGGCACTGCTTCTGGCATTTTGATAACCCAATTTCGTTTCACACACAACCTATATACTTGTACTGCGATAACAGCAATGAGAATGCCGGCGAAAATTCCCGTGGTTCCTAAACGGCCTACACCACTATCAACCATTTCCCATCCACTAATCACTTTCCTGCTATCGTCAATCTGCTGGACCAACGACATCCTCCCCTGGTCTAAAACCAATTCGGGAATCGTTATAAAGAAAGCGAACATGGATAGTAAAGCACCATTCAAAGGATTTAGATTTAAATCCTCTTCTTCAGCAAACATCTTTGTATATTCATAACCAATCACAAGGGTAAAATAGAGTGCTAAAATCCCCATTGTTGCTTTGAAGGCTAACATATACAGATCGCTGATTCTAAAGAAGGTTTCATTGAAAATGCCCTCTAAAAATGTAAAAGTCAGCGGCAATACATTTAGTACCAGGAACATTGACCCTACGATGGTAAATGGAATAGAAGCCATCCCTGCAGCCATAACGGCACGTACAAAACGGTAAGAGGCAATCTTCCCCATCGGGCCCATCAAATACTTTTCAAACAAAGCAAATATCTTGTTCTCAGAAGACATAGAAGTCCCTCTTTTCCATTGTTAATTTATCACTTCTTCATATTTCTTTATTCGTTCGTAATGCTTGTCCTCATTATGTCTAATTTGGTTTAAACGATAAAGAACCAAAAGATTTAGTAATACCCCTAAAAGCAAAACAGACAAAACAACGATTTTCGACTGCTCCTGGGCTACTAAAAAAGGATATAATTGAGCGAAGGACGAAGAGAAGAACGTCATCAATATTAAAATTCCACCTGCCACGAGCATGGCAATAAAACTATATCTCGTATACTTCGTATTACTGACATGATGGCTATAAAGCTTCACCTGTTCTGCCGTACCGAACAATAATATGATGAGTAATGCCAGCGGAATAAAATATAGTGAAGAATCACTCATTAACAATGAAATCAACCAGTATACATTGGTAAAAAAGAATAACGCGGTCACATACCTTACAAGCAAATAACGATTAAAGTACATCGATTTAAGACTCATTTCTTTTCGGTGCTTTTCTACTTGCGCCCTTTCATTGTGGACCATAAGAAACCCTCCCCTCATTTATCCCGCTTCATTATCATTTAAAGATAACCCTATTAATTTGAAACTTTCTCCAAGACCAAGTTGGCTAATTTTTCAATGCCCATTGGAATTGGAACGTATGCTTGCGGCGGAATGTTCTCAACTGGTTTTCCTGCACGATCACCAGCTTCTTTGAATTTTTGATAATGCATCTTTGTTTGCGGGCTGATCAAGAATAAATCAAAATCACCCTTTTCAACTGCCTTGCCAGCTTCATGAGCAGAAATGGCATCGATTTCAATTTCGTGGCCTTTTGTTTTCAAAAATTCCGTTGTCTTTTTCGCCATTAAAGAAGATGACATACCAGCTGCACAAATAATTAACGCTTTTTTCATGTTGAATTCCTCCATTTAATTAAGATATTTAGTTTTTTGATTCCTGATCGTTAAAGACTTTTTCCATTGCTTTCAATCACTTCTTTGTACCAGTAAAAGCTTTTCTTTTTCACACGGCGAAGGTCGTGTTCACCCTCTTCATGCTGGTTGATATAGACGAATCCGTAGCGCTTCTGATATCCATTTAACCAACTGAGCAGATCCGTAAATGACCAGACGCAATAGCCGATCATTTCCACACCATCTGTAATCGCTTCCTGGACTGCTTTTAAATGTGTCTGGATATATTCAATACGGTAATCGTCATTAATCGTACCGTCTTCTTCTACACGGTCGTATTCACCAAGGCCGTTTTCACTTATTAAGATTGGCAAGCCATAGCGATTTGTTATTCTTCGCAGACCAATGCGTAAACCGGTCGGGTCAATACTCCAATCCCAATTTGTCCTCTCAAGGTTTTCATTCGCAACCGTTTTAAAGAGCCCTTGGATCCCTGTATCCTGCATCGTTCCCTTTTTACCAGTAGTGTTGAATGTGCCTTCCATGGTAACCCCATCTAATGGGTTTTTCTCATAGGTAGTGGACTGGTAATAATTCACCCCCATGAAATCAGGCTTTCCTTCTTTTAATAAAGCAAAATCGCCTTCTTCTACTTGTGGAGCAATCCCTTTGCGCTCCAAGTAATTCCATGTCGCTTTTGGATATTCTCCCTTGCATATACATCCATCCACCAATGATTGGTGAATTCCTCTGCATTTTCCGCAGCCAGAAGATCCTCAGGCTTTGATGTTGCCGCATACGCTGGGGAATACGCAAAGCTTGGACCAATTTTTCCATCTGGAACGTATTTACGGAACTCTTTGATCGCGATGGCATTTGCCAAATTGGCATGATGGTTCACTTGGTAAAATAACTTATCATCTTTTACGCCAGGCGGATGCATGGCATTTTGATAGCCGAGTCTTGTGAAAATATTTTGTTCATTTAAAGAAACCCAATACTTCACTCGATCTCCAAACGCTTTGTACAATGTAATATTATAGTTTTTGAAATCCTCGACAATCTGTCTTGATTCCCAGCCACCATACTCATCTTGAAGCGCCTGTGGCAAATCCCAATGATAGATGGTTAAAATCGGCTCAATCTTATGTTTGATCAACTCATCAATCAAGTCACTATAAAACTCAAGCCCTTTTTGATTCACTTCACCTTTTCCATTTGGAAAAATACGCGTCCAAGCTACAGAGAAACGGTACGTCTTCATGCCCATTTCAGCCATCAAAGCAATATCTTCCTTGTAGCGATGGTAATGATCCACTGCTACATCACCATTTGTTCCCTTGAATGTTTTACCTGGAATACGTACAAACTTATCCCAATTGGATAATCCTTTTCCGTCGATGTTCCATGCACCTTCAACTTGATAAGCTGCTGAAGCCGCACCCCATAAAAAGTTTTCTGGAAATGGCTTAAGATTTTCATGTATCATTCAGCAAACCTCTCCTTTTGTATAAATCACGTTGATCTATTGATATGGTTGCCACGGCACTCCATTTTCTCTTGATTTGAAGGAAAAATCGAAGTGTGACAAATTGTTCAGTTATTTTATTTTTTTATGGAGTTCAATTATTTCTTTCGCCATGTCAATAACAGTAATCGCATTCATCAGATGGTCCTGTGCGTGAATCAGCAATAAGCGAATTTCTACAGTTTCCCCGCGAGCTTCGCCTTGAATAAGCTGTGTTTGGAAGCGATGGGCTTTTGTCATGTCTGAATTTGCTTCTTCAATTTTTTGTTCAGCCTGCTCAAACTCTCCCGTTTTAGCCATATTAATTGCTTCCATTGCTAAACTTCGGGCATTCCCACCATTTAAAATAATTTGAAAACTGACTTCTTCTACGTTCATCATAATCATCCTTAGTTTAAATTTATATATTTGAGGAAAGCCCGATTAATTAGGTGTGACGATTGAAACACCCATTAACCTTTACCTCTTCTTTATCTCAACTGCTTAACCATATAATAATACGAAAACGTTTTCTTCTTAACACAGAGTCTTTCCTTAGTGCAACGGAAAACATTGCGTCCAAAAAATAGACACTTAAATTAAGAGACAAAAGGACGGTTATGCCGTCCTGAAATTTCACATATCTCTGCTTATTATAAACCGAGGAATCTTCTCCCTAATCTTCCCCTTTTTTGAACATCTCTGATAAAAAAAGAGGAGCACAGGGTACGTCCCCATGCTCCCCATGCTCTTCTGCTTTTAATCCTCATTCCGCTTCAAGAGATCCTGCTTATACTGAATCACGCTAAGCAACTTTAATCCCCTGAGATTCGGAATCATGCTCTCCAATTCAGCGAGCACCATTTCCTTCTTCCCATCATGGACCATTTCCTCTAATTCCAATAGCCTTCGATAAAAAGGATTCCTCACTTTTTCCTTATAATTTCTATACGATTCACGATTTCCTTGCTCAATCGCAATCCCGGCAAGGGAATACCATTTATACATATTGTCCTTTAACCCTCTCGCCATCTCTTCCGCTTCATCATACTGTTTCCTTTTGCCAAGCAGATTCACATGATTCAGCTTTTGATAAAAAGGAGATTTAATTTTATGCAGCTTGTCCTCCGCCTCATCCAACTGATCATTGAAAAAATAATAATAAAATTGAAATTGCGGCTGCTTCGATTTTTTCATAAAGGACATGATCTTATCCGGATCCTTCTCAAAAAGAACAGGATAGAAACTTTTAAACATAGAAACTAAGAAAATAACTAAATTAACCAAAATAACTAGCCATACTTGCGCTTGCATCAAACCTAATAACAAATTCGCAAAAAATATTCCGATAAAGAACCAAAACATGGATTACTCCCTCTTTTACTATTAATAAAAAACGTTTGTGATTGCATTTTATATCGGCAAATAGGAAACATATTTCAAGTCTTCGGGACGAGGGAACTGTTCCTATGTCTCACTAATAAAAGAATCTTCTTCCTGGCCCCCCTCCTTTTCCCCCACGCAAAAAAGAGCACGAGGTACGTCCCCATGCTCCCATTATTTTATCTTAAAGTAGATTATTTCAGGGTCGCCTTCATCCAAGTTTTCGACTATACCACTCTCGACAAATCCATTCGCTTCAAATACTTTCTGCATGGTCTCGTTAGAACGATTTGTAGACGAGAAAATTTTCTCAGTAGGAGAAGTACGAACCAGATAATTCATCATTTGACTGGCATATCCCTTTCGTCTCTTTGCAGGAGAAACAATAATCAAGGATATAAAAGTACATTCAAAAAATTGAGTATCATAGATCAGAAATCCAGCAACATCCTCGTTTTCATTCACTAGAATACAACGACCTTGCTTAATGGCTTTCTCAATAAAATCTCTTCTGCTCGTATTCCCTATAACTTGACGATCTACTTGTACAATCGCGTCTAAATCCGTTATCTGTGCCTCGACTATCTTCACAATGCTTCCCCTCTTATGAGATCCTTCTTTAAATAGAAATGCTTGAAATCTCTTCCCACATTGTCCAAAGTACCGTAAACGGAATAACCGTTACTTTGATAAAAATCCAGCGCCTGAAAGCTCAGAGTATCCACCTTTATAAAATCACATTCGCTCTCTATGGCGACTTGCTCCATTTCTACTAACAATTTAGTTCCATATCCTAAGCCACGGATATCTTCATCGATCATAAGCGTATGTATTTCCAGCCAGTTCCAACATATCTCTCCCAAAATGCCCCCACGAACATTCTCACCCTCATCTAGTAAAAAGAGATTTACTTCTCGATACCTTCCTCTTAAATCTTCAGGAAAATGTCTTAAATTATATTCATAAAGTTTGTGATTAACATGGCTTTTTTTACTTTCGTTTACTTCATTGCCAATGCGGAATTTCATTTTGCAACTCTCCCTAAAAACTTTGCACCATTAATTTATAAATTGATGCTTTATTCTACAAACCTGCTAGTTTCCTGCATATAAATATTAACATAAATTCCCTTTACGTTTTGTTTGTTTCTAAAAGGTACACCAGGAAGGTTCTCCCGTCTCATGATTCTACATACCTAACTTCCTATCAATCGAAGAATCTTCTCTCTGTTAAAAAAAGAGAAGCACAAGGTACGTCCCCATGCTCCTGCTCCTAGTCGATAATACAAAAAACAAAGGCCGTTCTTGTGTCTTACCAAATCACCTTCCAATTGTGATTCACAGTTGCTTTGACGGTGTTATGTTTGAGAAAGTAGTTTGCGAGGAGTTCGGTCATGGCGGTTTGGATTTCTTTTATGATGGTTTTGTTTTTGAACATTGTATAATCGCCTCCGCCTCCGGCACGGTAATTGTTCATCACTACCTCAAACTCTTCTTCTGGTTTTACATCATGACCTTTATGAGTGAGCTTAACCACTCTTTGTCCAACTGGTTTTCTAATATCGAGGACATAGTCAATACCTTCCCACATATCATAGTTGTAATGCTGTGGCTTGGGCTCAGAGAAGCTTGGATTTACAGCGATTTCACCGTTATCGACGATGAAATAACTGGCCGACCGCTCAAGAGCATCCTTCATATCCTGGCCTGAAATCCTGATTACAGTAAGCGTATTGGGGTATACATAGTTTGAAACAATTTCACGCATTGTTACATGCTTGCTAAAGCCTGGTGCCTCATTATGGAACAGGGCGGTACTTGAAATAGCCGTGCCACTTGCCTCCATCTGAACTTTATTGATGAACTCAATTAGGGGATGTTCATTCGTCCGTAAGTCGATCGGGTCTGTGACTTCCATGTTCCCTACAATTGTTCCAAGTGTCTGATCTAGCCAACTCTGTGTTTCCTGTTCATATTTTTCAACAAGTGTCAGGATGCTTTCATCCGGCTCCTCATTTTCAAGCTCCATGATCTCAGCCATCTTATCGACAATCTTCCATCTCCCGTCATCTTTCACGAATGAAATAGTTGCCTTGCCGATCTGTTTGCCGTTAAATCCTGGCTGCAGGACGGTCACACCATTCAGCTCCCCGGCTATTTTTCTATGCTGATGCCCTGTAAGCAGGAGATCGATTCCTTCAACTTCATGACAAATCCGATACGCCTGGTTCTCCCCTGTTTGGTTCTCCGTTTCCCGGCCTGTTTCAAGATCCCGCTCAAAACCGCCATGGTAAGCAAGGATCAATATATCCGGCTTTTCCTTTTCATGTATGTAATTGACCCATTTTTTCGCGGTCAAAAGTGCATCCTCGAACCTTAATCCCTGAATATGTTTAGGGTTCTCCCAATTCGGGATATAGTGAGTGGTCAGCCCAAGAACCGCTGCTTTCAACCCACTGTCAAACTTTTTCACCATATAGGGAGCCCCGAATTTTGGAGTGCCAGTTGACGAGTAAACAATATTGGCTGACAGCCATGGAAAATCCGACTCGCTCACTGCCCGATTTAGGATATTCATTCCATAATTGAACTCATGATTCCCGATGACGGCCGCATCATATTCTAGCTCATTCAGGACCTTGATCATCGGATTAGGGAGATTGCCTCCATATTTCACAAAATGATAGGCCAGCGGAGTTCCCTGAATCAAATCGCCGTTATCAATCACAAGGAGATTTTCTTCCTGCTTCCTATGCTTCTTAATAACTGTTGCTGCATATGAGAGTCCTTGTGGCACATTCTCGTTCGTCCCATAATGAATGGGAAAAATCGAACCATGAAGATCACTTGTCTCCAATATAACCAGCTTCGTCCCTGCCTTTATCTCCTTCATAAAAACCTCCGGGTAAATAAATCAGTTGATTGAATATATTCAAATTACCACTTTCTCTCCAGCAAACAAAATTAATTTGGCGAATAGATGATTTAACCTTGAGGCACAGACACAGGAACGGTTCTCGTGTCGCAAACAGCCCCATAATTTATATAACACCAGAGATTTCTAGATACCTTTATCGTTAAGAAGCTCGGACTTTTCACTATATAGTTGATTTTCTCACTGTAGAAAACTATTTACTTGAATGAAGATTCAGATCCATGAACAAATTACATATATCTTGATTCACTCATCAACGGAAGAATCTTCTTCATAATCCCCCTTTTCCCACTTCTCTGATAAAAAGAGAAGCATAGGTACTTCCACATGCCCCCAAGGAGGGCGGGGAACCGTTTGGCTGCTTCAAGAAGTGTATATAGAAAAGGGGATTTTATTATAAAGGGGGAAGAAAAATGACAGAGCACAAAGAAATGCCGAAAGAGACAGGATTGGTTGAGAACTTCCGCCTCCTCAGGGAAGGCTATCAATACATAATGAACCGGAGTGATAAGTACGGCACTCCCGTTTTCGAAACAAACCTTTTAGGGGAAACCGGCATTTGTCTGATCGGAAAAGAAGCGGCGGAGATTTTTTATGACAATGACCGTTTCAAACGCGAAAATGCGGCCCCTAAACTCGCGCAGAAAACTTTATTCGGTGAAGGTGGCGTCCAAGGTCTGGATGGCGAGCATCACCTGAACAGAAAATCCATGTTCATGTCCTTGATGTCTAAAGAGTCGCTTAATGAAGTCCAGGCAATTTTTGCAGAAAAGTGGGAGCGTTATAGCAAGAGTTGGGAAGCGGAAGAGGAAATCGTCCTTTATCATGAAGTGAAAAAAATGTTGACGGAAACCGCTTTCGAATGGACGGGAGTTCCGCTTCAAAACGATGAATTGAAGGAGTGGACAGACGATCTGAGCGACATGTTTGAAGGCGCGGCGAGTATTGGCTGGAAACACTGGCAGGCACGTCGGTCCCGCTCAAAAGCAGAAGAATGGCTAGAAGCATTAGTGGAGAAGGTCCGTGCCAAAGAAATTTATCCGAATGAGCAGCGAGCTCTTTATCAGTTTTCTTTTCATAAAGATCTAAATGGAGAATTACTAGATCCATCTATTGTGGCTGTTGAACTATTAAATTTACTGCGGCCAATTGTAGCGATCTCTGTCTATGTAGATTTCACTGCCTTGGCTGTTTATCAATATCCAGAAGAAGCCGCGAAAGTGAAAAATGGAGGCAAGGAAGAACAACAGCGCTTCATCCAGGAAGTGCGTCGTTTTATCCGTTTTTCCCTTTTACGGCTGCTCGAGTAAAAAAGGATTTCGAATGGAAGGGCTATTTGTTTAAAAAAAACACCCTTACTCTCCTGGATTTATACGGTACCAACCATCATCCGGAAGAATGGGAGCAACCAGAGGTATTTGCTCCTGACCGTTTTCTGTCTTGGTCCGGCAGTCCGTTTGATTTTATCCCTCAAGGCGGAGGCGAATATGAGATCGGCCACCGCTGTGCTGGAGAGTGGATGACGGTGGATATTCTTAGAGTGGCAGTTGATTACTTAGTCAATCATTTAAAGTATACAGTCCCGAAGCAGGACCTAAGCTACAGCATGAACGATATTCCAAGCCTTCCTGAGAGTAAAATGAAGCTGGCAGGCGTAAAAAGAAAATAATTTCCTTCGACAATTATTAAAGAAGCTAGTTGACGATAACATAACCCTACCGAAAATTTACAGTTGATTCCCAATACTTTTATAATGAAAAAACGGCTTATAATTGAAAAAGCAATGGAACTAATTTCTCCATTGCTTTTTGTTCATATCTAATTGTGATCGCTAAAGCTCCCCACTGCTTCTTCTTGAGAAGCAGTGAGACGGGCCTTTTGCTTCTAAAAATCAATCACGAAAAGGCAGCAAAAGGTACTTCCCCTTGCTCCCCCTATCGTTTTGAACACTCAACTATTTTTACGCCAACCAAACAAATTATCAATTATTCAATCCTGTCATTTCAAAAAATTCAGGTTCTGCCTTCATCAACTTTAGGCCAATTTCCGACTGAAAATAGAGTTCAATTTCACCTCCATAAAGAACTTTTATGGTCTTCTCTCCAATAACAATGGCACCGGTTTTTTGTACTTTTGGAGATTCCCCTTCCCAATCGATAGCATCATTAATGAATCCTACAATCTTTTGTATTATTTCATGGTCATCCAATACCACGCAGCCTTCATCATTTAAATTATCATAAATACAGAGACTAGCTGGAACTTCATTTATCCACTTAGTAGAATGGTGAATCGGAGTTTGGTCAAACATTACTTGCGTTTGATTTTCATACTGATTATACGAAGCACTAACGCTCAGTTCTCCAACGAACCCCTCTTTGGTCCAGCGTGAATAAAATCCTCCCCAATCATTTTCCGAATCATTATCATCAAGCGCGGAATCACTATATTCCTTCACCCATCCGAGCGAAGGGAGTTCCTTAAAGTAAAAATCATAAATGTCTTGCCAATGATCTCCTTCTATTACGTAATGCGTTCTTGTAGGCTCCAACCTTTATATAAGGGAATATCTTCGTTCTGCTCGGGAATAATGGACATCCCCAAGTAAGTTTCATCTGTCATTTTCTGATGCACCAACCAACTTCCAACAATCAACAAAACGACTAAAACACCAACAAAGATATTTTTTCTCCCCATACACAAACCTCTTTTCTTTTAATTAGAAAAAGGATTCAGAAAATCACTTCTTCAATAATAAAGATAACTTCTTAATCTCAAGTTATAAATTAGTTATTTTTTCCATTATATCAAATTAAAACTTAAATTAAGTAGGTAAGGTGAGACAGAGGGACGGTTCTGCTGTCTCATAAATTTACATATTTTAACTAATAATTAACCCTAATCCCCCCTTATCCCACATATCTGATGAAAAAAGAGGAGCACAAGGTACATCCCCATGCTCTTCTCATCACCCGTTTATGATAAAGAATAATTGCTTTTGATCCTCATTCCGCTTCAAGAGATCCTGTCTATACTGAATACGCTAAGCAGCTTAGTTCCCCTCAAATTCGGAATCATATTCTCCAATTCGCTGAGCACTTTACTAATAATAAATAACCTTCGTATCTGAACTTTATATCGGTAAACAGGAAACATATTTCAAGTTTTCGGGATATGAGAACCATCCTCTGTCCCTCTTGGAACCGTCCCTTTATCACACAGCTATTGAAACGCCAGACACGCGAAGTGTCTCACAACGAGTCTAAGGCAGATTCTTTTTGGAGAGAATTCTAATAAAAAGTCAGTAGAGGTTTATGAACATGTATTTATTATTAGTTATTGTCGTTTATATTGTTTTTGCAAAAAATTCGTTAATTGGAAAAGGTGGAAAGAATACTACCCTACGATCCAGTTCTATATAATATGTAATTTATTGTATAACTTCCTCTTTTATCAACATACTTTATGGAGGTATAAAGCCGTTACAGTAGCTTGGTTAAATCACACGCTAATCGAGATTGCTTTTACATTCTTCATTGTCCCTGTCGTATTGATGCTTTACCTAGAATATTTCCCAAAAGAAAAGGTAAGAGGATTTTTGTACTTGATGATCTGGGTAGCATATTTCTCTGTCATAGAATATCTATTTGAGGCAAAGGGTTTGTTTGTTTATGAAAATGGCTGGAACGGCTGGTGGTCTGTATTGTTTAACATTATTACTTTTACTGTGATTAGAATCCACTACAAAAACGCTCTGGCAGCATTCCTGGTATCTGCACCAATTATTGCGATTCTCCTTTTGTTTTTTCATCCAGCGTTACACGACTTGAAATAGAAGGTGATGCGATGGATTCTCTATCCACCCCATTATTTATTTTTTTACTTTTAAGCATATACATAGGTATGGGCCTGTACTTAAAGAAACTGCGGAAAAGAAAATAAAAAGGGCTGCAGGGACAGTTCCGCTGTCGCACAAAATTGCATATCCACAAGACACTGGAGCCGTCCCCGTGTCTCTTTAAATGATAACCATGCCTGACAGTGATCACTTTACCCGTTCAGGCTGTTTTTATTATTTTTTGTATAACTCATGTTCCTTCTTCTAATAATATTTTTATCATAGGTGTCTTTTTTTGAAAGGGGTGTATTCTATGAAAGACCGGACATTATTAAACCTGTTTACTTTAGCTGGCGTTGGCGGAAGTTTATTTTTTTATTACGAAGAAAAGGTGACACAAAGGACTGGTTTCTCATTTTTTTCATTAAAACTTTAGTATCCACGATCATCGATGGACCTATAATAAAAAGAAAATATGTGAAATATCCGCATCGTTATTTCCCTAAGCTTTTTGACTCCAATATAGTGTTTCTATACATACTGTTTCCTTTATCATGTGTTATGTACAATCAATTTACTTATAAAATGCAGACAGTAAAAACGGTCTTAAGCGTTTTTCTCTTCAGTGCGCCAATGACATTGATGGAGAGCTGGCTAGAAAAGAATACGAGTTTAGTCGAGTATCACAAAGGCTGGAACAGCTATATCACATTTGCAGTCCTTTCGTTTACTTTTATCCTAGTCAATAGAACCATTAAGCTTATTCGTTTCTTAGATAAAAAAATTAGCCCAACTGCAGACACGAAAAGTGAGTATGACTTTTTTGAAGAATAATTTATTGGCGTTTTTTTATTAATCATGGGGACATGGGGCGGTTCTTGTGTCCCGAAAATCCCTGTTTCCTGGTTAATAAATTACAGAACAAATCCCACCTGTATGTCTCTAATCAAATTTAAAGGGAAGCATTATTTAGCTCCCCTTAGGTTATCTAAGCACCATTCAGCTTTTATTTCGACTCCCGAATGGGACAAGAGAACCGTCCCTAAGTCTCCCTGAGTCTCCGATTGGTAAGAGAGTTTCCAATGCAACAATCCTCATTGCTGAATCCTTATATAGAATCCACATTGCTTCTTGCACACATGGGCTGCAAAACTATCTAGAGTCATCGAGCCATCTTCATGAAAATTGACTGTCTCCCAAGCATCATCAATCAATATAGATCCGCAATTTTCACAATAACTACCTTTTGTTCCAAGTCCCACATCTCCAATACAGCTCTATACCACTGGCGCTTTATCTGTCATAATATTATCAATTTCCCCGATAACCTTAGCTATTTCATTATTGATCCTAAATTTCAAATCATTTAAAGAAATATTATTCACTTCCTGCATTTGAGCAACTTGAAGATAGTAGTTTGTTAGTTTCCAGTGTATTTGTTGATTCTGTTTCAAACGATTTTGAATGGTTTGCTTTGCCTCTGTATAGATGCTAAGTTCATCGACTGTAAGTTTTTTCAAGGGTTTGTACGGTCTTGGGGCAGTTTTGATGACAAGCGAAAAATTATAGGTGTCCCAAATAAAATAGATGCTTACCGAGATGTTCTTGTCTTCGTCCATCCAGTTTTTCTTGAAGATTTCAAAATGCCAATCGACATGCCCTTTTCCTTGCACACTAAAAGTTTTCGTTTGAACATCCGTTATGTCCTGAAACAAAGTGTCTGTTATTTTTTGAAAAATAATTCTTTCGGGGTATGCTGTTTTCCGACTCAGTTCAGCAATCTCTTTAAGCGTTAGAGCAGGATTCAACGTATAGGCCTGTGCATATGCAATAGGTGTATAGTATTTCTCATTAAAATTCACCCACCAATCATTCAACAGCAGATCTTCCTTGACCTCTTCCCCATAGGCTGAAAAAATATTATGTATATCGTTATATCCGAGAAAAACCACTTCCCTGTTTTTGAATCGTGCTTGTTCTTCTATTGTGGAATAACCCGTTTTAAATAGAACAGGAATAATGGTCGAATTACCTGCGCTCTTTTTCAATTGATCACGGTAAAATTCTGGTTGCTTTTCCTTGCTTTCGCCGCTGAGGATTTTATCTTCAATGATGATATATGTAATTTTCGATCCGGCTATCAAGGTTAATAGGATGTCAATATTATTAATTTGCCTGTCGACCTTAATTTCATAATGTTGAAATGCGATAAGATCAAACTTTGGACTGAAGATCTGATACTGAGTCAGGATATGGCTGATAAAGTCCCTTCCCACTTTTTCAACAATATCATTTGTTTTCATCTGAACGTGGGCAAACATCCAGCAAAGAAATGCATCCTGTGACAGTTCAGAGGTTGAGTAAAAAAATAAATTAGGCTTCAATTGATTCCCTCCAATAAAAACTAGTCCCCTGACCGATGTACAGACCTTCAGCCAGGGAACCAAAAGTTTTAATCATCTTACATATCTATATCCATGTAATCTAATGCCGGATCATTAAAAGGATGCATTTTTCTTTTATAGTACTTTACACTTTTCCCGTTCACGGCTTCTTCGTAAAGCGTGAGGAACCTGGTGACCGGGGTTTCTGGCATATCCAATTCCGGTTCGGTTGTATAGCTGAGGAGGTCCTCCTTTTTCGACTCCGCAAAATCATGGATTAGGTCGCTTTTAAAGCCGTACTTCTCATACATCCTGATGATTTCCATCAGCTGCTTGACCCTAGTTTCAGCCGGCAGTCCGAGGTGGTATTCCATTCCTTCACCCCCATCTGGATACAAGACTTTGCTAGTGTCAATCAGCTCCCAGCCTTCTTCAAGCAGCCGGTTTACACGATTGATTTCCGTATGCACAAAAATCTTCAAATATTGCTTCATACGAGGCACCTCCGTTATTATTTGAAATACGATTGCAAAGTGTTTTCCATCGCAGCTTTATTTTCAGCAAACTGGCGATGGCGATGACCATTCCCTCCCGAAGGGTGCGGAAAACCACTTAGGATGCTTTCAGGTGCAAGGCGATTGCTGGCAGCCAGAAATTCAAGCACCTTTTCAACGTTGACTCCCAATGGAATGATCAATGGATTCTTCAGACTTTCCATTTCCCTTGCGAATCCTTGAAGGATATAGCCCCTCAGCAATTCGGTCTTCAGGATGTTCGGAATTGAGCCGCTGTAATTCTTACCTTTGTGAAAAACAGGATAGGTGATGACAGATGTCGTATGTACCTGGCTGCTTGCCTCTCCAAACAATTCGCTGGATGATGACAGTCCAAGATGTTTATGTAAATTCAGTTCATCGAGCATCGTAATCAGATTATTCCTCATCGGACCCTCAAAGCTCGAGTTTTTCTTCACTTCATGCAGAATCGTTTCGTTGTCAGTTTCCTGGCCTTTAAAATCCAGCACTGTTGAATAGGATTTTTTCATTTGATGCAAGCCAGGAGTGATCCCCGCAATCACCACCTGAGCATGCTCATTCACATGTTCAAAGGGTGCATAATAGATTTCCAGTTGCTTCTTCTCATCCTTGTCCAGCAAAAATGGCTCACTGATGAGAGCCTCATCCTCCATTGGGAGTGATAAGGATTGAATTTTCTCTTTAAAATTATCAAATTTTGAAAAAGCTGCGATTGCCAAAACTGTTTACCCCCAAGTTTTTAAGTTGTAATCAATTATACATGATAGATAGGCCCAAAAACTCCCATTCGACCATGTACATCCTAAAAAGAGAAAGCACCTGCCAAGTTTCAAGACAAAGACAAGTGCATCTCCCCGCTAAATTTACTCATTCTCTTCCATATCATCAGGGAACACAATCTGATCAAAGTCCTCGCCGGTTGCTTGGTCCTTAACATTAATCGTGACCTTATAATCATCCTCTTTAGCTCCATTGAACAGCTGATAATAGACTCCCGATATACCAAGGCCGAAGACAGCAAAGCCATCCATGCTATTTTCATAGGTTGCTTTATCTACTTCCAGTGTGAATTCAGAGTAGTTTTTATTGTGAGTCACATCTTTGATTGAAGCAAAGTCACCACTCGTCTTCATTTCTTCTAGTGATTCCTGGATGCCTGTTTCAAGCTCCTTCATCATTTTTTTATGTTCAGACTTGGACATCTTGTAGGTGATGGATCCATCATCATTTTTGATGACTTCCTTGACACCTTCCGCTTTCGCTTCTTCGATGGCACTGTCAATGTCTTCTCCTTCAAACATTGACGCAGGCAGGGTCACTTCCACGTTAAAAAGTCCTTTATCCACTTCGACTGAGCCTTCATCTTCTGATTTTGCTTTCTCCTCTTTGCCATTCTGTTCCTTTTTAGTTCCTTGCTCACTTACTTCTCCTTCTGATGAACAAGCAGCAAGCAAAGCGCTAAGAGTTAAAAGTAAAACAATTATTAGTTTTTTCATGTAAATCTCCTCCTAATGTTAAATTTTCTACTTTAATTTAATTTCGAATTCATATTCCTTTGTCTCAGCTTCAAAATTGTCATCGGCACCCTGATGTCCAGTAAAACTCATCTTTATCCATTCAATAGCTTCGGCATTGCCTCGTTCCAGGTACCAAATAATGTTCCCTTCCTTAATAACACCTTTGTCGATTTCTCCTCCAATAGAATCAGACACCCACATATCAGGCATGTCGATCTGTTCACCTGTACTCGTAACTAATACAGCCTGGTCTGGATAAAAAGTGAACTTTCCATCCGTCGTGTTTTCCATCCTGAACTTTACTCCGACGGCAGAAGCGTTTGCATTCTCATCTTCCATAGTTGGAGCTTTATCACTTACAACAACCTTTTGAACTTCAAGTTTTAACCCATTATAATCGTCCGACCATTTTGCATTATCGTAATACGTCCAAATATCCTCTGCCTTTTCTTCTTCCTCAGGTTCCTGGTCCTCCTCAGCTTTTGCTGCCTGGTCCCCTGTCTTAGCTTCAGCTTTGTTCGTATCTTTCTTTTCCAGTTCATCCGTTGCCTTATCCGCTCCACATGCAGCCAGCATTACCATTAGAAAAACAGCTCCCAAAACCATCAACATTTTTCTCATTTCAAATTCCTCCTCCTTGTTTTAAAGCTTTATTGTTTTATGAGCTCATTGTACATCGATATTTTCGGTCACCCTTTCCAAAAACGGGAAGGGTACCAAGCAAAAAAGAAAAACACCTGCGAAAATGCAGGTGTTACTGGTAAACTTTATAAAACTTTTCAACCTCTTCTTTAATTCTACCCACGAGTGTCGGTGGAGTCAGGACCTTGGCATCGCTGCCCCAGGTCATCAGCCACCTGACGAGGCCATCGCTGATAATGGCCTGTGTGGAGATCCGGAATTTATCTTCCCCGACCGGACGAACATTCACTCCGCGCCCGAAACGGTCAATCACGACATTGATTAAAGCCGCGTTAAACTCGATCTCGACCAGCGCTTCTTCCCCGGAATACATATGAAACAATTTTTTGGAGTACTTCGAGACATCAAATCCTGGATCCGGAACAAAGGTGTCCTCCTGGGCTACAACCTCCCTCATCCGGTCAACCCGGTAGTGGCGAATTTCTGCTGTAGGCAAATATTCACCAATCAAATAATAAAAGTTATTATGCCACACCAATGCATACGGCTTCAGCTGATAAAAATTACCGTTATTGCTCAGTTTGAACTTCTTTTGCAGATTGTATCGTCCATATTTAAACTGAATATAGCGGTTTTCTAGAATTGCCGTATGAAGCATATGAATCGAATACTTGATCTTTGTGTTCTCATTCTTGGAATTCTCGGATAGAACAATCCGATTCCCCAGCTGCTTAGCCTGATGAATACTTGTCAGCTGCTTAATCTTGTCCACAAGATCCTCGGTTTCCTTCGTAGATATAAATTTTGCAGACGAAACCGCATCGATCAACAGGCGTAATTCATGAATTTCAAACAAACGCTGCTGGTGGCTATAAAACTTCTCAACGCCATCTTTCTCCTGGTTCACCGTCACATCAAATAAATCGGACTCTTCCAACTCCTTCAAATCATCACGAACCGCTTTCTTCCCGACATCTAATTTGTATTCTTCGTAAAAGAGATCCAGAATCTGGTCCAGATGAAGCTGATTTTCCTCATCTGTGTATTTTCTTAGTAATTCTTGTAATTTGATAAATCGCTGTTTCGAGGATAATTTAGACTTAATCGCATCTTCCTGATTTATAGCCACCGAAGTATCACTCCCTTATGTTTTCTATGACGTTGCTCTCCCTTTCATTTAGCTAATATAAACCTATGAGACAGTGGAGCCGTCCACATGTCTCTCTGACTGAACCGAATGATACATTGGTAATGGAACAATCATAAAAAATCACTAAAAATAATCCTACGATTAAGTGTGAAAAACGGATATGAGAAAGTGGAAACCCGGTCTTTTATTCAAATATAGCCAAATTAGTATTAAGTTCCATGACTATTGGCATGTGATCACTTAGCTTAATCCATTCTTCGTATGACCCAATTTCCAACTTACTTGTCTGTTTAAGAATAGATTCGGAAGCGAATATAAAATCAATATGAAATGGGCTAGCTTTGTCCTTCCTAAAATAATGCGTTGGTATTGTTTCTATACCGTGTTCCTCATTAAGCAAATGATGATAGGCACTCCTAACGTTTACTTTGTCCAGAAGGTCAACTACCTCTGAGTGAGTACCAACCCGTTTTATATGATCAAAAAGTTTATTACTGTTCCAATCACCCGCAATTATACATGGCTCATTCAGTAATGATTCATAATAATTCAAAGCCAGAAAAATTTGTCCTATGTAACTATCAAATTTACTTTTTGAAAGTTGAGACCAAACTGCAATCAGAATGAAACTTTGCTTACCAGTAACGATTAAAGGAATAATATAACGAAATTCTTTATTATAGGATGGATGTAATTCGATATGAAGGTTATCATTAAGATTTAATATTCCGATTCCCTTGTTCAGGTTGTCACCGAACCAGAGGAATTTATTAATCTCTTGAAGGCGGTTACTAGCTCTCCATTTCTCTGGAGCCTCGCATTCTGGAATGACTAAAATATCTGCATTGAATGGGAGTATACTTTCAATTTTATCCCTAAATCTCATTGAAGCATTCCATGTAATTAACTTCATATTACAACTCCTTCAACACTTATTCCCAAAATTTATTTATGACTAATTCCTCTAAAATATTTTATTCCAATTGGAATGCCTTTTTAGTTAACTGTCTAGATAGACTCTCGATAAAAATGTCTCTTCTTTTTTCTATTTACTCTTAAAAGCATATCCATACTTACTCAATACAGGTAAAAGTTCAAATGGCTTAGTGCCGCCACTTAAATATTTGCCTATCATAAAATTCTTCTTCTCGGTTTCTCCGTCATGTAACTTCAGCTCAAAATCAAACTGAATGGTAAAGTCAAACGCACCTTCATCATCTTCTTCCACTTTGACAGCACTATAAGGCTGCACTTTCCCTAAAGACTTTTCATGTATGGATGTCTGAACGACTTCATCATCAAATGTGGCAAACCCTCCTGTTGCATAGGAGAGATTCTCTATTTCTTGTTCTGTATTGTTAACAAAATAGACTGTATAGAAAAATCCATCCGGGTCATTTGGCCGATCCTTACAAACTGCTAAAAACTGAGAAAGATTCATATCATATCCCCACTTTCAACTTTTCGCCCATCATCATAAACCCTTATCGCATTCTCTCCAGTCTTCTTCCGCATCAGCAACCAACCCGTTAAAGAATGAAATGTATTCTTCATAGTGCCGCCATGAATAGGGCTTAGTATGTTTTAGTACGACTTCTCCCTTATTCCATTTATAAGTACGCCAAACTTTTACATCTAGAATCGGGTAATCAGCTGGCTGCCAAATATGAGTATAGAAAGTAGGCAATACAATGGAGGTTCCTGTAATTGAATCCACTTCATTCTTAAACTGCTCATATGAAATTTTTTGATCACGAAACTCCAAACCATACTGCAACAATTCATCTTTCAATGATTTCTCAATAGCTAACCTATTTTGAGGTGTAGTGCCTGAAACAAAATACGTATTTCCTTCAATAACTACGACTTCACTTGTTGGTTTCTGTTTCGATGATACCTTTCCCAATTTCCAGTACATCAGATACCTAACCGCATCCCGAAGTTCTGGGGTTACTTCCTTAGCACTTCCAGCGACCTCCAAGAAATGCCGGTAAAACTCATGAGAATATTTCTTTTCATTAAAAAATGATGCTGCTTTAGTCAGTTCATCCTTCGTAAAGCGATATTCCCATCTATAATTCGCATTCATTCCATTATGCGACAGTACTGTCCAGGTCATTTCACCATCAATATAGTGCCCAGATAACTCTGTTAATCGGTCTTTTGCCCATACTTGTTGCTCAAGAGTCAGCCACGAGTCATCTTCAATGTATTCGTATTCCGCCTCATGGATAAAAGCTAGATAGTATTGAGTAGTTGCCAATGGTGTAGCATCTATATAGTTCTTTATTTTTTGCACATCATCTTCGAAAAACTTCATAGTACCGCATGATTTATACTTCAATTCAATAATTGCCAGAACATTTTCGATGTCATCTTTTAAATGATCATTGTTACCTGGATCCTCATTCAATTTTACAATGGCTAGATCCGCTTTAAATCCACCATGATGAAATTCCGTATAAATCCTTAAATTATGCTGATCTAATAAACTAGCCAATTCAGTGCGCAAATGGTAATAGAGAGCATTCTTCAAAGTATCTTCTTTTAATAGATAAAACGACTTATGGTCCTTTGAAATCTTGTCTACCCAAATATTTTTGATTGCGCGGTCAATTGTTTTTTGTATATGCCTCAAATCCATTCAAATCATCCCTCAACAATAAAATATGTTCCTAAACTTAAGCCGAAAATTAGTTATTTTTTCCATTATATCAAATAAAAGCTTAAAGAAAGAGGGTACTAGAACGAAAGTATAAGAGAGGATACTTAACAGCAAGGAGAGAGGATCATGTTATTATTTCTGAGTTTCTTGAAGAAACAGAAGACAGAGGCACCTCCTGTAAAAGCGAATACTTCCGCCCCAAAACAGGTTGCCGTAAGAAAAGGAGAAATTGGAGAATACAAGATTGATATACAGCTAGACCAGCTGCCAAAGGACTGCCGCTACTTGAGTGACCTTCTAATAAAGAACCCAAAAGCAAAGTCAGGATATTCACAGATCGACCATGTGGTGCTGACACCATACGGCATATTTGTGATTGAAACGAAAAACTATCAAGGAACGATTTACGGCGGGAAAGACAGGAAAACATGGTCAGTCAATGGAAAGTACAAAATGATGAATCCCTTTGTTCAAAACTATGGGCATATAAAAGCACTAGCGCCCTTGATTGATCGAAAGTACGTGGAGTCCTTTATATCAATGGTCTCTTTTACTAAGCGCTCTACATTCAAAATCGACCTGGATTTCCGGAAAATCGCTTCAAACGAACTCATCGTCTATGATATCGAGCTGTCAGAATTCATTCACCGGAAAGTATCAGTATTAAAGATACAACACAAAGAACCTCTCTTTAGTGGGAGGGAGATTTCAATGATTTACGATGTCTTTTCAAATGCAGATATTAAAGACCCTGCAATTAGACGGACACATGAACAGGCATTGAAGGTTGATACTAAAGACACAACCACTCAAGCAGTTTGTTCAATCTGTAATAAACCTGTGTCAGATAAGGTTAGTACTTATTGCTTAACAAATGAAAAGTTCCAGGGGAAGGTTTTTTGTTATGAACATCAAAAGACTATTCAATAATTTCTTTTCTTTTGTTACAACATTTAAAGTAAATTCTCATAATGATCCTTCAATAAATTTCTTGTTGCTTTCTTTTTCTATTACCAATGAACAGAGGGCCTATTCTAGAGATGATGGAACCGTTCCCAATAGTTTATCTTTAAAGATAGATAACCAGGTCCATTTACAACCTAAATTTTTATTGTTTAAAAAGAATGATATATCAATAATGCTATAATCGTAGTGACACTTTTTCGGAGAGGAGAAAAATAGTGAGTGGCGCATCTTTAGCTGAAAAAATTCCCGAATCTTTAGCAGCACATTTCAAAACCCTTGATGTCGAAATAAATCTATTTCCTGAAAAACGCACTAAAAAATTCAGATCCCTTAATGCATTTTATGATTTTATTTTAAAGGAATATGGGTATTGGATTAATTGCACTCAAGCAGGAAGGGTAGTGGATATACGGAATCACTTTATCAACATGAAAAGCTATATTGATCAGGCATTTACTGCCCCAAATGAGTCGCAAGCCAATAATCATTTGAAGCAAGCCATAAACTTAGCAAAATTAAACAAGTTTCCATCTATCTATTCAACGACTGAAATTGCTAAAGTCATCAAGAAGTTATATGATATTTCCCCCGTCAGAGCTGACGGGTTTACAAGTTACTTTTACAAAAAAGGGAATGAACAACAAATCAACAGTTCTAGCTTATCTGTTCCTGAATATTTCGCTGGTCTTGTTTACGCATTTTCTTTTAGCAATCC
>NZ_BAUW01000028.1 GCF_000517385.1 Mesobacillus boroniphilus JCM 21738
TCCATTCATTGTTTTGGCCGAACTTGGGGTTCCTTGCTACTGCCTCACCCCACTAATAAAAACATAGACAAAATAAAATCTACCTTTGTATGGTAGATTTTTAACGGCGTGATCTTGGATTCAATGCATCTTTTAATCCTTCACCTACGAAGTTGATTGACAAGATCGTGAGTGTGATGGCGAGTGCTGGTGGAATCCAGATCCACGGCTTTCCTTGTAATACATCTGGTTCATTTGCGAATGCTAGCATATTACCCCAAGATGGGATTTCTGAAGGCACACCGAATCCTAAGAAGCTTAGTCCTGTTTCTGCGACAATCATGGAAGCGAACAGGATTGTTGCCTGTACGATGATTGTTGAAAGGACGTTCGGGAGTAAATGCTTTGTGATTACCTTGAATGGTGAGCATCCGATTGAGATGGAAGCAAGAATGTATTCATTCTCCTTCTCTGCTAAAATCTTGCTTCGGACAATCCTCGCTACCCCACCCCAGCTCAGCAAGCTGATAACTATGATCAGGATAACAAGACCATTGATTTTACCATGGAAGATTGTAGCCAATACGATAACAAATACCAGGAACGGGAAGTTCAACACAAAGTCAGTGAAACGCATTAGCATGCTGTCAACGATTCCGCCAAAGTATCCTGCAATCGATCCTACAATTGTTCCAAAAAAGATTACGAATAGTGTACAGCTAATTCCGACTAAGAGTGATACCCTTCCGCCGTATAACAATCTGGTAAAAACGTCACGCCCGTTTTTGTCCGTTCCAAGCCAGTGCTCTGCAGACGGCTTTAAGGACATTGAGCCAATGTTGATTTTTGTGATATCTGTAGTTGTGATGTATGGAGCCAGAAAAGAGACAATCATTACGAATAACAAGAAGATCAAGCTTGTCATCGCCAACTTGTTCTTCACAAATTTTCTTCTAGCGATGGCCCAAGGAGACATGCCTTTTTCTGGCTTCAGGTTTATCTGTGTATTATTTGCTGTAGAAACTTCCATAGCCATCCTCCTTAATCAAGCCTGATCCTTGGATCAACAATTCCGTATAGTATATCTGCAACCAGGTTCCCAAAAAGTGTCAAGAATGAGAACATCATTGTCAAAGTCATTAAGACTGGATAGTCCCTTTGGCTGACAGAGTTCAAGAATAATTGACCGATTCCCGGATAAGTGAAAATCGTTTCTGTAATGATCGCTCCACCGACCAACGCTACGATATCAAATCCAAGGAATGTAATCAGCGGGATGATTGAATTGCGCAAAATATGCTGATTGTAAATTTTCTTTTCAGGTGTTCCTTTTGCTCGTGCCGTTCTTACAAAATCCTTACGGCTGTTTTCTATAATGTCATTACGCAGGAATTGCGTATAGCTTGCAGTACTCAATAAACCTAAAACAAGTGCAGGTAAGAAAACATGATGAATTCTGCTTAACCAATATGCAGCTGTACCTTCTGTTGTGGAAATATCCACGGAACCGTTTGAAGGGAACCAGCCTAATGTGAATGAGAAGAAATAGATTGCGAACACCCCTGCAACAAATGAAGCAGTGCCAATCCAATATAGTTTGCGGTACCTATGACATTATCGCCAAGTGTATATGGCTTCCTTCCGGCATAAATACCCATGATAAATGCTAGAATGTAAGTGATTAAAATACTTGAAAAACCTAGGAATATCGTATTAGGTAAACGTTCTGAGATAATTTCACTTGCCGGGATCTTATAACGGGTTGACTTTCCGAAATCTCCCTGAATAAAGTTTGTAATCCAAGTAAAATATTGAATATGAACAGGGTCATTGTATCCAAGCTTCTCGCGCATCTCTTCTATGTATGCCGGATCCGTGTTGTTCGGATCGATTTCCCCACTAAGTGAGTCCCCTGGCATAAGTTTCGCCAGGGAAAACACTACAATGGAGATAAGGAAAAGCATAGGAATCATGCCGAGTATGCGACGTAAACTGTATTTAAGCATATGCATTCTCCTTAACTGAGTAGGTGGGATTTAATGATTATTGCTTGATCCACCATTCATGAGATGAGTTAGAACCAGAAACGTCGAACTTCACGCCTTGAACGCGCTTAGAAACAGCCATAACTTCTTCTAGCTCAAGGATTGGAAGTGATGGTACTTCTTCGTTGAAAATCTTCTGCCAGTCAGCATAAAGCTGTGCACGCTTTTCAGTGTCAGTTCCAACTACTTCTAGGTCAACAGCATCTTCAAGAAGCTTTTGAGCATCTTCATTTACCCAACGAGGGTAGTTCCAAACAGATTCAATACCCCAAAGTGGTAGTGGATCTGGATCTGCTCCAGTTCCCCATCCGCCGTAGAATACTTCTAGAGCTGGATCGTCTTTTTCAAGTTGATCATAGTAAAGGTTAACGTCAGTCATTTGAAGCTCAGATTTCAAACCAACTTCTTCCCAGTACTGAGTCATAGCTTTTGCACGTGCTTCGAAAGTTGGGTTACCAGTAGCATAGTGAGAGAACTTAACAACGAACTTCTCGCCTTTAGGATCTTCACGGAATCCGTCTCCATCTTTATCTACGTAACCAGCTTTATCAAGGATTTCTTTCGCTTTTTCTGGGTTGTATTCGTATTGTACAGGCATATCTTTGTTATCTGCAGCAATCCAGTGTGCAGATGGGATTGGACGGTTAAGCGGCTGTCCTAGTCCGCTGAAGAAAGCTTTAACCCACTCTTCGCGGTTGATCGCGAAAAGCATAGCCTGACGCAATTCCTTGCTTGCGTACTTGTCTTTATCCATAACGTTTTTCTTGCCATCGTATTTACCAAGTTTGAAACCGATATAGTAGTATGATAAGCCAGGATATTTTACTACTTCAACATTATCAAGTGCTTCTACTTCTGGAAGAACTGTTGGGTGGAATGGAGTCATGTCAAGAGTACCATTCTTAAGTTCTCCAGTTGTTAGAGAAGAATCGATAACTTTAACAACGATTTTTTCTAGGTGTGGCGCACCTTTCCAGTAGTCTTCGTTACGAGTAAGCTCTACTGATTCACCAGGGATAACTTTTGTTACTTTGAATGGACCAGTTCCTACAGGCTTAGAACGAACCTGCTCAGAAGCAGCCATGTCTTTAGGAGCGATTCCTTCGAATTCCTTCTTTGAAAGCGGGTAAGCCCAAACGTTTTCAAGGTTGTTTACACGAGCCTTGTCAAAAGTGATTTTCAAAGTATAGTCATCAACTACTTCAAGACCAGCAATCTTGTCAGCCTTTCCTTCGTTGAAGTCCTTAGCACCTTCGATTGTGTTAACGTTAGACCAGCGCTGGTGTTCTCCACCAAGAGTAGCGATTGTTTCGATTGCGAATACCCAGTCATTAACTGTTAGTTCATCGCCATTGTGCCATTTTACGCCTTTTTCAAATGTGAATGTGAAAACCTTGTTGTCATCAGTAGTCCAGCTAGCAATATTTGGGACTGCTTTAAGGTTTTCATCATAGTCGATCAATGCATCATCGAAGAATGCGATGATATCATCGTCTCCGTCAGCATCGTAGAAGTTCCAGTTCAAAAGGCCTTTGAATTCAGAACTTAAAGCGTAAGTCAATGTACCGCCATCCTGCGGTCCTGTTTCTTCTGCAGCTTTGTCTTTGTCGTCATCTTTTGGATCAGTTGTTGTTGTCTTTTCTTTTTCTCCCCCGCTGCACGCAGCAAGGAATGTTGATAAAACCAATACTAGCATAGCTAGCCAAAGCAATGGTTTCTTCATGGTTTTCCCCCCGATTTTTTTTTATTTTTTGAAAAATTATTGCCCTAGTAAAGGTGGCAAGCAACCCGGTGTCCTGGCTTCACCTCCTTTAAAGCTGGCTTCACTTGAGAACACTCTGCCATCGCAGCTGGACACCGCGGATGGAATGGACATCCTGTCGGAGGATTCAATGGACTTGGAACATCTCCTTCAAGTACAATCCTTTCCTTCTTCCTGCGTGGATCCGGCATTGGAATGGCTGAGATTAAAGCCTGTGTATATGGGTGGAGCGGCTCAGCATACATGCTGGTGCGATCAGCAATTTCTACCATATTGCCGAGATACATTACGCCGATCCGGTCACTCATATGCTTAACGACACTAAGGTCATGAGCGATAAATAAGAAAGTCAGGTCAAATTCCTTCTGGAGATCCTTCAAAAGATTGAGAACCTGGGACTGCACGGATACGTCCAGTGCTGATACCGGCTCATCTGCTATGATAAGCTTCGGTCTGAGCGCCAGCGCCCTGGCAATGCCAATCCTTTGTCTCTGGCCGCCTGAAAACTCATGGGCATATTTATAGTAAGCATCTTCCGGAAGACCAACTTTTGTTAATAAATCCATTACTTCACCTTTAAGGTCCTTCAGGCTTGCATTCTTAAAGTTCCTGATAGGTTCTGAAACAATGTCCCCGACCATTTGCATCGGGTTCAGTGAAGCATAAGGATCTTGGAAGACCATCTGGATATCCTGTCGAATCGCCTGGAGTGTCTTGCCTCTTAGTTTAGTAATATCCTTGCCTTCAAAGATAATTTCCCCGTCTGTTGCATTCAGCAGGCGGATGATTGTCCTGCCTGCTGTAGATTTACCGCAGCCTGATTCTCCTACCAGCCCCAATGTCTCACCCTTTTTAATTTCGAATGATACATCATCGACTGCCTTAACATTGCCGATTGTACGGCGGAAAAAGCCACCTTTTACAGGATAGTAGGTTTTCAGATTCCTAATTTCCAGCAGATTCTCTTTTTCTACTAAAGTTGTATTGCTCATTATGCCTTAACCCCTTCTTTTGGCATACTTGCTTCATATAGAATGCACGCCACTTCATGTCCTTGCTCGACTTCTCCAAGCTGTGGAGTGATACTTGTACACTCTGGCATTGCTTTCGGACAGCGGTTTGCGAATCGGCAACCAGTTGCCGGCATATTTTTAAGTGATGGGACGATCCCTTTGATCGAGCTTAATTCTTCTTTCTCCTCGTCCATTTTCGGAATGGCACCCATCATCAGTTCTGTATAAGGATGCTTAGGATTATAGAAAAGTGTATCGACATCAGCTCGTTCAACAATGCGGCCTGCGTACATTACGATGACTTCATCACACATCTCAGCCACAACGCCAAGGTCGTGCGTTATCATGATAACTGACATATCATTTACTTCCTGGATACTCTTTAGCAAGTCGAGTATTTGGGCTTGTACTGTCACATCCAGCGCTGTAGTAGGCTCATCAGCAATCAACAATTTAGGCTGGTTAGCGATTGCCATCGCAATCATAACCCTTTGTCTCATGCCGCCTGAAAGTTGGTGTGGATATTCATCCACGATTTTTTCAGGTCGTGATATACCAACGCTCTTCAGCAGCGCAACGCTTTTTTGCCTAGCTTCAGCTTTGGAGATTTTCGTATGGTTGAACAATACTTCCTGAAGCTGGAATCCGATTGTGAACACCGGGTTCATCGATGTCATTGGTTCCTGGAAGATCATCGAGATATCGCGCCCGCGGATTTTATTCATTTCCTTTTCGGACATCTTTTCCAGGTGGACTCCCTCGAAAATGATTTCCCCGCCGCGGATTTTGCCAACCCCTTTTGGCAGGAGCTGCATGACTGAAAGGCTCATAACCGATTTTCCGCACCCTGATTCGCCAACAACCCCGACAATCTGTCTTGGTTTGACAGCGAAACTGACCTTGTCTACAGCATTATAAAATTCACCATCGATATCAAAAGCTGTTTCAAGGTTTTTGACTTCTAGCAAAGGTGCATCTTTATGTATTGAATAGTTGCTCATTGGGACACCTTCTCACATTTAAATAATAAAATATTCTGCAAATTCAATATATTTTAATAAAATGTTATTACAGATTTATTACATTTGCAATACTTTTTTTTCAATTGGGAAATTTATTATTTTTTAAAAATACAAAAAACCCGGTATGACTGGGTTTTTTAGTTTTTAAATTTATTGAAATTTTAGTAACTTTGTAAATTCAGTGGAAGGGATCTTAAATGATGCTTTTTCAGTAAAATATCCATGTTGTTTATATTGTTTTACAATTTCATAGCCAATTGCGTAGCCCAGAAGCCTGGGGTTGTCCCCCAGTCCAAACAAAAGTTCATCATGCTGCCGCTTATTTCTCTTGATTGAAAGCCTTTCTGCAATCTCTTTTTCCCAAAACCCAGCCAAAAACTTTGTCGAATATCGCCTGCTCCATTCTCCTGTATATTTTTCACCGCAATTTTCGGCAACAGCATGCTCTGCAAGACCTTCTAAAATTATTGAATCTAGAAGAGTATATTCCTCAGGATTTTTCTTTTGTGCCTGCATTCTGCATACATGATGGTATTCGTGGACAAACAAAGCCTCCAGCTCTTTCTCGTCATCTATCGGGGACAGGAAGATGAACATTTTATCAATGAAAGATAAGCCAGATTTCCCTTTTCCTTCCCTCATTAACCTGGAATTCGATTGATCCATAGGAAAGATGAAGATTGGGATATCAGGACCTTTCCACTTCCTTTTATACTTGACAAAAATCCTCTCTATCTTGGACCAGTACTTCCCTTCCTTAAGTTCTTCAAAGTTCTTTCTTGCCCTTCCGCCTGCCTTGTACATGCCAAAATTCTCTAAATAGCTGTATATTTCCTTCGCCTGAACTTCACCCTCAAAATAATCAACCAGCTTTTCACATATTCGTTGTGGACTGTTGAAATCAGTTTCTAACCATCTAGCAGTCCTGACTACCCCATCGCTCTCACTCCGAAAAAAATCAACTTTTACAGCTATTCTATGAAGCACCGGCCAATCGTTCGGGAAAGTCCTGACCATTTTTAAATTTTCCCAACATAGAAAAAAAACAGGGGTTCACCTGGCTCTTTTCTAACAGAAGATTACTCTTTAATTTATTCAGATTCGTTAAACGCTACTCGTTTATCTTAGGGTCGAGCGCATCCCTGAGTCCATCGCCGACAAAGTTAAAGCAAATGACGGTCAACAGGATCATTGATCCTGGTGCCAGCGGGTACCACCATGATTTTAATAGAATCGTGAAATTCTGTGCGTCCTGGAGCATGTTTCCCCAGCTTGCGTCCGGAGGCTGAATGCCTAGTCCCAAATAGCTTAATCCTGATTCTGCAAGAATAACATAGCCTACTGCTAATGTGGCTGAAACGATGATTGGGCCCATCGCATTCGGAAGGATATGCGAAAATATAATCGTATGTGTCCTTGTTCCGATCGTTTTTGATGCAAGGACAAATTCCCTCGACCTTAATGACAGGAATTCGCCTCTGACAAGACGTGCAGTAGTTGTCCAGCCTAGCAGCGCGAAGATTAAAATCAGTTTATCCACTCCTGGCTTGAAGATTGTGACCAGTGTAATCAATAAGAAAATGGATGGGATTGATAGAATGACATCTACAAAACGCATGATAATAGCGTCAACAATCCCGCCAACATAGCCAGCTACCGCCCCAAGAAAGGTTCCGATTGTAATCGATCCTAACACTGAGGCGAAACCGACCAATAGCGATATTCTTGCACCATATAAAAGCCTTGAAAAGACATCCCTGCCGAATCTGTCTGTCCCGAGCCAGTGATCACTGTTTGGCGGCTGCAATTTTAACAGCAAATTTTGTTTAGAAGGCGAGTATGGTGCGATTACCGGTGCTAAGAGCGCTGCCGAGATAATGATGATCAAGAATACTCCGCCAAAAATGGCAAGCTTGTTTTTGAAAAACTTTCTGACAATGATCCCGAGCATTGTGTCCCGCGAGGTTTTGATGCCATGCAAGTCAAGGCTGCCAGAAGTATTTCCAGCTAGATTTGTTTTTGCCATGTTTACCTCCCCTTAATACTCGATCCTTGGATCAAAAATTGCATAAAGTATATCGGCAATCAGATTCCCGATGACGACAAACACCGATGAAATTACGGTCAAACCCATAAGCACCGGATAGTCCCGCTGGAATGCGGAATCTACGAACAATAAGCCAATCCCTGGCCAGGTGAAGATTTTTTCAACAATGACAGCCCCTCCAATGAAGGAAGGAATCATCAATCCGAAAATCGTGATGACCGGAATCAGGCCATTACGAAGGCCGTGCTTATAAATGACTTTGTTTTCTCTAAACCCTTTTGCTCTGGCAGTCCTCATATAATCCTGCTTTATGACTTCGAGCATGCTAGATCTTGTATACCTGGTCAGGCCAGCCATATCGGCGGAAGCCAAAACAAATGCCGGCATGATTAAATGGTGTATCCTGTCCCATAAACTGAAAGGAGCATTCAATGTTGCTACTCCTCCAGTCGGGAACCAGTTGTTCTGTACCGCAAAGACCATGATTAAAACCAGGCCAAGGAAGAAGTTTGGAGTTGCTACTCCAAGAAAAGATGTGACTGTTACTGAGTAATCCAGCTTGGAATACGGCCGTGTGGCCGAAATGACTCCAAATGGAATCGAAATCAAGATGGCCAGGATTGTTGATACGACCATCAGTAAAATCGTATTAGGCATCCTGTTCATGATCATTTCAATTACCGGAACACCTTTGCGAATAAGCGATGTACCAAAGTCACCCTGAAGCATGGCTCCCAGCCACTTTAAATACTGAATATGGACTGGATCATTAAGCCCGTACCTTTCCATGAACCTTTCCTTATCAGCCGGACTGATCGTTGGATCCATCATCAGGCTGGCAGGGTCACCGGGAGCAAGCTTCATGATTGCAAAGGAGACAATCGTAATCCCCAGGAGCAAAGGAATGGCCATCAGTATTCGGCGAATGATATAAGATAGCATGGCAATTCTCCTTTTAAAGTGAAGACGTTTATATTTATGACTGGCAAGTCTTGTTTTCAGAGTTAAAAAGAAAGGGAAGGGAATCCCCCTTCCCTTTCAACCTTTTTGCGATAAGAAAGAATTACTTTTTCAGCCACCACTTGGAGATTTCATAAAAATCATCCTTCGCGTGGAAAACATAGCCTTCAAGATTCACCGGCATTACCCTGTGCACGTTAGGATAATAGAGGAATGTGTATGGCTGGTCTTCAGCCAGCATCTTATAGATGTCTGCATATGCTGCCTTATATTCATCCTGATCCAAAATCTGTTTCGCTTCTTCCATCAGCTTATCTGCTTCAGGATTTGAATACCAGACGAAGTTCAACCCTTTTTCCATCTGGCTTGTGTGGAAAATATCATATTGATCTGGGAATGTAGACAAGCTCCATCCAAGAACAAGGGCGTCATAGTTCCAGTTCGGTGCGGAAATCTGCTCTATGAAGCACTCCATTCCACGATTTCCGGCTTCGCTTCGATTCCTACTTCCTTCAACTGTTCCTGAAGGACTACGACGATATCTTCACGGACTTTATTGCCCTGGTTTGTTTTAACAGTGAAGGAGAATTTCTTGCCATCCTTATCCAGGATTCCGTCTCCATCAGTGTCTTCCCATCCAGCTTCGGCAAGCAGTTCCTTTGCCTTATCAACATCGTAACCAAAAACCGGAACGTCATCATTATACGCAAAAGAAAGCGGACTTTCCGGTACGTGCGCAACTTTGCCGTCACCATTCATGACAGAAGAGACAATTGCTTCCCTGTCTATCGCATGAGTGATAGCCTGACGTACTTTCTTATCTTTAAACAAATCATTCTTCTGGTTATAGCCAAGGTAGGTGTAAGAAAGTCCTAAGCCTGATTCCACTTTCACACCTGGGAATGATTTAACGGTTTCAATGTCCGTGCCAGGAACACCAGCTGCAAAGTGGATATCACCAGCCTGGATCTGGGCGATCATTGCATCCATATCAGGAACAATTTTATAAGTGAGAGTATCTAGATATGGTCTGCCCTGGAAATAATCATCAAATGCCTCAACCTTTACATATTCCCCGTCTTTCCATTCAACAAATTTGAATGGACCAGTACCAACCGGTTTCTTCGTGTTGAACTCATGCTCACCAAGCTCGGCAACAGGGACATCCTTAAGGATATGCTCAGGCAAGATAAAGTAGCTTAGCGAAACTGGATAGAAAGAAGCATCCTTCTTGCTCAGCTTGAACTCAACAGTATAATCATCAACTTTTGTGACAGATTCCATTGCTTCAAAGGCAGACCCGCGCTCACCATTGTAATCAGGATCCTTTGGAATACTGAAAGTGAATACCACGTCATCAGCAGTGAACTCTTCACCGTCATGCCATTTGATTCCCTTTTTCAATTTCGCTGTAAATGTCAGCCCATCTTCAGAAATATCAATAGACTCTGCCATGCTCATCGTCGGATTGAATTCCGTATCAGATGATACAAGACCGTCAAAAATAAAACCTTCAATATTCGAGCTTGCTGTGTCAGTCGAATAAAGTGGATTGAACACTGTAGGTGAACCGGTAGAACCAATGATCAAATCCCCGCCTTGCTGTGGACCAGTTGCCTCCTCTTCTTTCTTGCCATCATCTCCAGCAGTTTCTTTCGGGTCCTCAGAAGTATTTCCTCCAGTACAGGCTGTCAGGAAGATCGATAAAATCAGGGTAAGACTAATCAACCACCACGAAGCTTTTCTTAATTTCACATCATTTCCCCCTTAGGTTTTTCACTAGATTTTTTTGCCATTTACGAATCCTTTGTTGTTCGTAGTAGTTATTGCATTCTCACATGCTTCGAGACTCATTTCAAAGAGGACTCAAAATTAGTAATACATTTTTGCTAAAAAGGGCAACAAAACTTGCGCAAATAGCTTAAACAATAGAAAGGTGCCGGTATCTCCTCCTTTCAAGTCCTGCTCCTTCCCTATGTATATAGATGGCAGGCTACAAAATGGTTGCTCTTGACTTCTTTGAAGTCAGGGTTCACTTGTCTGCAAAGGTCAAATGCGGCTGGGCACCTTGTATGGAAGACACACCCTTTTGGAGGGTTTGCCGGGCTTGGCAGTTCTCCTTTTAAAATAATCCGTTCCCTTTTCATGGAACCTTTCTTTCTAGGCACCGGCACTGCTGACAGCAAGGCCTGTGTGTATGGATGCAGCGGTTCGGTATATATCTCTTTTTTTGAAGCAAGCTCCATCATTTTCCCGAGATACATGACACCGACCCTGTCGCTTATATGCCTGACAACGCTTAGGTCATGGGATATAAAGATATAAGTAAGACCGAATTCTTCCTGAAGGTCTTCCATCAGATTGATAATTTGCGCCTGGATTGAAACGTCCAATGCCGACACAGCTTCGTCGGCAATGATTAGTTCAGGGTTCAATGCCAGAGCTCTTGATATCCCGATCCTTTGACGCTGTCCGCCTGAAAATTCATGTGGATACCGATTGATGAATGAAGCATTGAGCCCTACCTTCTCCAACAGAATTTCGACCTTCTCATCCCTTTCCTTGCTTTTATGCAGATGATGGGTATCAAGCGGTTCCCTAATGATTGATCTCAGTGTTTTCCTAGGGTTAAGAGACGCGAACGGATCCTAAAAATCATCTGGATGTTTTTTCGTACATCCTTGCGAAGTTCACTTTCAGATAGATGGGAGATATCCCTCCCACTAAAAATGATCTTCCCATCCGTAGGTTCATAGAGTCGGATAATGGTCCTGCCGACTGTTGATTTGCCACAGCCTGATTCTCCGACGATTCCTAAAGTCTCACCCTTATTCACCTTCAGATTTATTCCATCGACTGCTTGATATGACCTACTGTCTTTTGCAGCAAGCCGGATTTTACAGGAAAGTGCTTTTTTACATCCTGTAATTCAAGCAAGGTTTCAGAACTATATTCCTGTGTGTTCTTTTCCAGGATTTCATTTGGTGAGGTCATTTCTTCATCTCCTTGCTATCATGCAAAAAGCACCTTACAGAACGATTGGCGTATTTTCTTACAAGCTCTGGCATTTCACTGGAACAGCGCTCAAACGCATGCGGGCAGCGGGGCGCAAAACGGCAGCCTTTTGGGAGATTCTCAGGTGACGGAACATTACCTTCTATGGAGGCAAGCCGTGAATGGTCTTCGTCGATCGATGGGATGGAACCCATAAGGCCAATGGTGTAAGGATGCAGCGGATTTTCAAAAAGATCTTCTACTATTGCTTCCTCTACTACCTGCCCTGCATACAGGACGACGACTCGGTCAGCAACTTCAGAAACTACTCCCAGGTCATGGGTAATGATTAGGATTGATGTTTCAAACTTTGTGCTCAACTCCTTCATCAAGTCCAATATTTGCGCCTGGATAGTTACATCCAATGCAGTTGTCGGTTCATCAGCAATCAATAACTTGGGGTTGCAGCTCATCGCCATCGCAATCATCACCCTCTGGCGCATTCCTCCCGAAAGCCTGTGAGGATAATCATTGATTATTTCCTTTGCACGGGAAAAACCCACCAACTCCAGCATCTCAATCGCCTTTTTCTTTGCCATAGCATTATTCAAGCCCTGATGGTATGTCAGGACCTCCATGATTTGTTCACCGATGGTAAGTACAGGATTGAGCGATGTCATTGGTTCCTGGAAAATCATCGATATATCATTACCGCGGATTTTGCACATTTCTTCCTCGCTTGCCTTGGCAAGATCCCGTCCATCAAAATGGATCTGCCCGTCCACAATTTCTCCGGGAGGACTAGGTATAAGTCGCATAATTGATAGAGAGGTAATGCTTTTTCCGGATCCTGATTCTCCTACCAATGCGACAGTTTCCCCTCTATTGATGACTAGATCAACCCCGTCAACTGCTGGAATCATTGTCTTTTTCCTTTTAAAATAGGTTTTAAGATTCTTTAGTTCCAATAAGGCTGTCACGTTTTTTGCACACCGCCTATCCCAATGAAATTGATATTAAGAGAAATGACTTTCTGACCAAGTAAAAGATTCATATAATTATTAATTATTAGAAACAGTGTTCTTTTATTACACTTTCATTACTTTTTTCACTGCATTATTTTTTTCTTAGGATTTAGATAATGACCCTTTGTAGGTAAATTGTTTTAGCAGGAAAATAGAATGAGGTCTCTATTAATCATTCTGGAAATGATGGGATTGTTGGTGATTTGGATGTTAGCTTTCTTCGAAGGAGAGTTTTTTGGTGTGTATTGGCCTTTAAGGTGCTTTCCTTTTACCCAAATGCGGGAGTTGGTTCATTATGGGGCAATGCAGACGTGTTGCTTTTACCCAAATGCGGGAGTTGACTCTTTTTCGGGCAATGCAGACGTGTTGCTTTTACCCAAATGTTGAAGCTGACTCTTTTTCGGGCAATGCAGACGTGTTGCTTTTACCCAAATGCGGAGGTTGACTCTTTTTCGGGTAATGCAACCTCCCTGACCTTGTAACCAAATGTAGGAACTAGATGAAATACAAATTAAAAAAGCAGAAACCCTAAATCAAAAAGGGTTTCTGCTTTTTATAGCTGAAGGAGTTCTCTTCCTCATTAAGCGTCGTATTTTCTGAATGCGATTGTCGCATTATGGCCGCCGAAGCCCAAGGAGTTGCTGATTGCCGCATTTACTTGCTGCTTGCGAGCTGCGTTTGGCACATAATCAAGGTCACAGTCTGGGTCCGGTGTTTCCAGGTTGATGGTCGGCGGCAGGATTCCTTCCTTCAAAGCCAGAATCGTGAAAATCGCTTCGATTCCGCCTGCTGCACCAAGCAAGTGGCCTGTCATCGATTTTGTTGAACTGACGGCAAGCTTGTATGCATGCTCCCCAAACACTGTCTTGATCGCCATTGTTTCGTATTTATCATTATATTCAGTACTTGTTCCGTGAGCGTTGATATATCCTACCTCTTCTGGTGCCATGCCTGCATCGTCAAGTGCCATTTTCATCGCTCTTGCTCCGCCTTCCCCTTCAGGAGCTGGCGCGGTAATATGATAGGCATCTCCAGTAGCACCGTAACCAACGATTTCTGCATAAATTTTAGCTCCACGGGCCAATGCATGATCCAAATCTTCAAGGACAACGATTCCTGCACCCTCACCCATAACAAATCCATCACGTTCTTTATCGAATGGTCTGCTCGCTTTTTGCGGATCCTGGTTAGTAGATAGTGCTGTATTTGCACAGAATCCTGCAAACGACATTTTTGTGATTGGAGCTTCTGCGCCGCCAGTAACCATCACGTCAGCGTCGCCGCGCTGGATCACCTTGAAGGCATCTCCGATAGAGTTGGTTCCAGTCGCACACGCTGTGACTGTACAAGAATTAAAGCCTCTTGCTCCAAGTGTAATCGAAACCTGTCCTGTTGCCATATCAGGAATCATCATCGGTACGAAGAATGGGCTGACCCTGCGATATCCCCTGTTCATGAATGTTTCATGCTGCTGCTCAAACGTCTCCATTCCGCCGATTCCTGAGCCGATCCACACACCGACTCTAGGTGCGTTTTCATCGGTAATTTCAAGACCGGAGTCCTTTACAGCCATCAAAGATGCCGCGACTGCATAATGAGTAAAACGGTCCATCTTCCTTGCGTCTTTCCGGTCCATAAAGTTCTCAACATTGAATTCTTTTACTTCTGCTGCCACCTTTGCAGGAAAGTCATCTGCATTTAATCTCGTCACCGGGCCGATTCCCGATACACCTTCAATGATATTGTTCCAGGTAGTTCCCGCATCATTTCCAAGAGGCGTAACAGCCCCAATTCCAGTAACAACGACTCTGCGTTTCTCCATCATTATTGCATCTCCTTTATCTATACTCTTAATTTATATAGAGTTCATCTTATTATTGGTTTATTTACCCCAGCGCATTGCGATTGCGCCCCATGTCAAACCGCCGCCAAAGCCAACCATTACTAGTATATCGCCATCCTTGATTTTACCTGCCTCCAGCTCTTCAAAAAGCGAGATCGGTATCGACGCGGCTGATGTATTTCCGTATTTATGAATGGTTTTTGACATTTTTTCCACCGGCAGCTCAAGTCGCTGACGGGCAGATTCCATAATCCTGATATTAGCCTGGTGGGGAATCAGGAAATCAACATCCTCTTTTGTTAGCCCGGCTTTTTCAAGGACATTTATGCTGCTCTCCCCCATTTGCCTGACAGCAAATTTAAATACTTCACGGCCATTCATCACAATATAATCATCCTGATACAGATGCTTTCCGCCTGATCCGTCAGATCCGAGTTCGAAGGAAAGAACTCCTCTGCCATCAGATACAGGTCCCATGACAACCGCACCCGCACCATCACCAAACAGCACAGCTGTGTTACGATCGTTCCAATTGGTTATCTTGGATAGCTTTTCTACACCTACTATTAAAACATACTTATAAGTCCCTGCTTCAATAAATTGTTTTCCTGTTACCATTCCATACATGAATCCGGCACATGCAGCACTCAAATCCATTGCGGCTGCTTTTTTCGCACCAAGTTTATTCTGGAGCATACACGATACGGTTGGGAAAGGCTGGTCAGGTGTAACTGTCGCCACTAGAATCAAATCGAGGTCCTCGGCTGAGATCCCAGCATTAGCTATTGCCTCAACAGCAGCACGATAAGCTAAATCTGATGTGTTCATATCATCGCCTGCTATTCTTCTTTCTTCAATCCCTGTCCTTGTCCTGATCCACTCATCCGAGGTATCCATTTTCTTTTCCAAATCAAGGTTTGTTACAACTTCCTCCGGCAAATACCGCCCAACCCCAGTTATCCCTGCATTCATGGGATCCATCTCCTTTTATATTGGATTCTGTCTATTTCACTTTTTTATTATCAATTATTATGACTTGGTACTAATTTTAGCAGAAACTGCTCTTTCACTGCAACTGAAAATTAACAATTCCGCTCCTGCCCTAGTCCACGTTGCCAGATGAATCATAAACTGACAGTGAAGACTAATGCTTTTGGGCCGGTTGTGGACGGCATAAGGCAGTCTGAAATAAGCCAGTATAACCAGTTGCTTACGATTTTTTAAATTAAAAAGAAACATAGAAAGGTTGGAGTGAAAATGGAGGATGGAAGAGACAAGGACTTATTTGGCTTTAAGCTAAAAAGAGATAATGAAGAAAGTTCCGATCCACGTGAACAAGAGTATACTCATTTCGATCAATTTATGTTTGGACGGTCAAGATATAACGAAGAATCTAGTGAGCGAAGTGTAAAACATGATTCTCCCTCAACAAGTATCTGGGGCAAATTGATTTAGATGAAGTCATGTACCATGTAGATACACTGATCACATCAGCCAGAGAGCTCAAGCCGTTAGTGGGCAAGGTAAAACCACTTTTTGACCATTTTATGGATAAAAACAAAAGCTGAGGCGAGCCTCAGCTTTTCTATGTATCTTATTCTTTTGCAGCATCTGCTTTTCCCAGCTCGTAAGCTTCGTTCATTACATTAGTGAAAAGCGTGAAAAATGGCTGCAGGTTGTCCATCGTCAATTCAATACCTGCCTCCTGTAGTTTTTGCTGAGCTTCCGGAAGGTATTTCATCGCGATTTGCATAAACTCCATAGTTTTATCATTACTTTCCATGAATATTGTCTCCTTCTATTGTATTTACTGGTTGGGCAAGTTGCCGGTTTCTTTATAAGAATTGATAAAAGTGCCTACTCTTTCCCTAAACTTGGAATCGACTTTAGGACTGAACTTGCCTAGGGAAATAACTCCATCCTGAAAGTCGTATGAAAGGTTTCCTGACTTTAATTCCCCATTATTGAACTTCTCAGCTGTCAATTCATACAAGTCGTCAACATGCTGGACAGTACTCGTCAATACCGTCGACTCACCAAAATCTGACTGGTCCGAAACATAGCCAATTATATATAAGCCTCTGTCCTTTACCCTTTCGATCACGGGTACATTATACCCATCTCCAGCAGGATAAATAACATCCGCTCCCTCATCCAAAATCTCGTTAAGAACATCCAGCGCTTTCTTTTGTTCATCCCAATGTCCAACAAAGCGTATGTCAACCTTCATATCTTTATTTTCAAACATCGCACCATCATAAAAACCTTCGACTTCAGGCTGCCATTCATATGCGGCGATGATCCCAACCTTGCCGGTTTCTGACATGTGGCTCGCGACCATTCCGCCAAAAAACCCATGGCATATCCCTTAAAATTTAGGCTTGTCGTGTTTTTAGTTCTGGCATCTCCATTAAAGCTAATGAAATGTATGTCAGGATAGTTCCCTGATATCTTATTAAAATAAGCTGCGTACTCATTTCCATGCCCATATATGAGGTTAACTCCCTTGCGGTCGAACTCCTTCACTGCAGCCTCTACATCTTCCTGTGAATTCATACCTTCTTTGAAAAAGACATCAACTCCCAGGCTCGATTGGATTTGCAAAAGTCCGCGATATCCTTTCGTTCCCCACACCTGATCATTAATAGTTTCAGGCACCAACAGGCCGACTTTCTCCACCTTGCCTGTTGCTAGAGGTTGTCCGCATCCCCCAAGCAAAAGAAGGCTTACCAATATTAGCCCGAAACGTTTCAGCATCCGATGCATCTCCTTTATGCGCCACTGTGCAAATCTTTTAAATCATTCAGTGTTCGCTATTTAAAATGGAACCGATTAAAAGAATCTTTTACCATTTTACTCTCTGGAGTATCACTTTGAAAAGTGATTTATTGAAATTCGCTTAGACTCTGCTGTCCTCTATTCGAGTAAATTGCTCCTTTTGCCTCCTTAACGCCTTGCTGATTTGCTCGTTTTGACTGACTGTCCTGACTTGGATGGAATCTCTGATGACAGGTGCTTCAACCTCATTTCTAAGTAAAGCAGTATTCTCGCCCAGCAGCTCCCGTGCACACTGCAGCCATTTGTCCTGTTCTCCACTTGCTAGTATATACTGGCCCTGTTGGCCTGATTCAGCCATTTCCATTATCATTTTTACTGCATCATCTATATACAAGCAATCATGCGTCCACTCCCATTTCCTAATGTCAGGAACCTTCCTGCCATTATTTGAAGAATGAGCTATCGCTTGCTGAAAAAAACACTCCTCCGGCTGCCAGGGGCCATAAATAGTCGGCAAATAGATTGTTAGAAGTGTGGATTCCCGGTTGTTGATATATCGGTTAAACTTTGTTTCTGACTCCCTAAAATTCATGTTTTCCTCTGCAAAAAATGCAGGTAGAATGATAGCTGTCGGCAGCTCTTTCAAATGACGATTTTCTAATCTTCTGAGAAGTGCATCCAATAAACTCATTACCATTTCGAGTCTGCAGTGACTCAAACAAAGTCACAAACAGAAACCCTTCTGCTCGCTCAGCTTCCCAACCTTGCAGACTGATCTCTGAAAAGTTGGCATTCCTGCCGATCTCGAGACGTTTTTCCTCTGTAAAATAATCATCTATGTTTCCTGACTGATGGATTCCATCTATCTCAAAGCCTAGATCAAGCATATGACGACATAGACTATATCCTATAAAGTCATATATTCCGAGAATCGTTGCCCTTTCCATATTGAACTCCTCCTTGCAAATACTCTCTTGTATCCTATGAATCTAAAACTGAAAATATTTACAGGGAGTTATAGAACTTGCTCATGTTTTGTAAAAAATTGTACGATTTGGCTCCCTACTTGAAGCACTTTTTCAGGAAGTACATAGCTTACGGTAACCGGAAGGTCAGCTTTTTCCCATTCAACTGAAAGTTCCTTAATTATACTTGACTGCTTATATGCCCTGTTTCCTGATAGTACATGTATGATTTTCACTGGTGTTTCTTTATTGAAAGCAGGACTGGAAGAGCAACCATCAAACCTCTCAAGGAGCTTGCTGATTTCGGTTTCATATGCAGCCTCTAGTTCTGCGACAAGCTTTTTATAAAAGAACTTATTCTCCTTTTCCTGCTCTAGATGCGTACTCAGAGATAGGATTGGATTGATCAAGACCAGACTCCTGATTTTAGTATCACCATCCGCTATAAGTTTTAAGGCAACAAGCGCCCCCATCCCCTCAGCCACTACATGGAATGAAGTATTCAGTATTTCATTACGGACGATATGGCTGCACAGTCTCTTTGTTAACTCGACAGCCTTCTCACTTCCCCAATGCCTTCCATATAAATTTGAATAAAAGACAGTATACCCTTCATTTTTCCATATGTTCAACAGTGAACGTTTACCTTCATTCTGGGTCCAGAAGCTGCTTTCGCTGTTCACAAAATGCCTTTCATCTCCTATCGTCAGGATACCGAAACCCTTTGGCCTTCCAGGATAATGGATGACATTCCATTCGGTATCCAGTTTAAAGTTCCGGCTCTCCATCTTACCAACCCCTTCCCTACAGATTATTCATATTACTGTATGTAATTTAACAGGAAATGAAAGGGGATTTGCCCATTTTCACGTATTAATCCCTTCTCACTGTGTTCAAATCTCCATAAGTCCGATATAATAATTTTACCAGGTTTTAGAAAAATAGTAGTGTGCTATGAAAACGCTTTTCATTTTATTTAAAATTCATTTATAATTTATATGGCTTGTGGTAAGATGAGAAAAGATTTAATAATGTAAGAGGTGAAAATCGTGAAATATTTCTGGACTTTACTCTGGACATTCCTTCTGGTTCTAATGCTTAATTACGTAGCTGGCGCGATGATCGGCGTTGGATTGGACTTGGCTCAAAGCACGATCCTTGCAGTTGTGGCAACAATCATTATTCTTGTGATTCCGGCAGTTCTTCCAAATGGAACTGAAGAAAATCATCAACATTAAAGTACATAAAAAAAGTCATCCAACCGGATGACTTTTTTATTTTATTACTAAGCTGTCTACTTTACACTCAAGGATACCTCTCCATTTTCTACGCCAATTTCCACCTGGCTCTTCTCTTTGATTCTGCCTGCAATGATTTCCCTGGCGAGCTTTGTTTCTACGCTCCTCTGGATAAATCTCTTAAGCGGCCTAGCACCGTATACGGGATCGAATCCTTGCTCAGCTAAGAACCCTTTTGCTTCATCGGTGATTGACAGCTGGATTTGTTGTTCTGCTAGCCTTGCCTGCAAAGTCTTTACTAATTTTTCAACAATCATTTTGATCTCTTTTAATGCCAGAGGCTTGAAAAGGATGATTTCGTCCACACGATTCAGGAATTCCGGACGGAAATGCCCTCGCAGCTGGGCCATTACTAAATCCCTCGATTCAGAAGAGATTTCATCGTCTCCACCCTGTCGGTCAAGCAAGTAATGTGAGCCAATATTGGATGTCATAATAATGACAGTATTCTTAAAGTCGACCATTCTACCTTGTGAGTCCGTTACCCGTCCATCATCCAGCATTTGCAAAAGGATATTGAAAACCTCCGGATGAGCTTTCTCTACTTCATCGAGGAGGATGACCGAATAAGGATTCCTTCTGACAGCTTCAGTCAGCTGGCCACCTTCTTCATAACCTACATATCCTGGAGGTGCTCCAATCAACCTTGATACAGCATGCTTTTCCATATACTCAGACATGTCGATTCGAATGATATGTTCTTCACTGTCAAACAAAGACTGAGCAAGCGTTTTGGCCATTTCTGTCTTACCTACTCCGGTAGGACCCAGGAAAATGAAAGACCCAATCGGCCTATGCGGATCCTTGATGCCAGCTCTGGCTCTGAGGACCGCGTCGGCTACGAGTGATACTGCTTCATCTTGTCCAACAACCCGATCATGTAGAATGCTTTCTAGCTTGAGAAGCTTTTCCCGCTCTCCTTCAACAAGCTTCATCACTGGAATGCCTGTCCATCTTGAGACAATTGACGCAATTTCCTCTTCAGTCACTTCTTCGCGAAGGAGCCTCTCACCTTCATTGTTGCTAACTTCCTGCTCAAGTGCCTTGAGTTCTTTCTCAAGAGAAGGAATACGGCCATGCCTTAGTTCTGCGGCCTTATTTAAATCATAGTCATTTTCCGCCTTTTCAAGTTCTCTCCGGAGTCTTTCCAGCAGCTCACGCTGTTCCTGAATCTTTTGGATGCCTTCTTTTTCTTTCTGCCACCTTGACTTCATTGCATTCGCTTTCTCCTTCAAGTTGGCGAGCTCCTTACGAAGAGTTTCAAGGCGCACCCGGCTTGCATCATCTTTTTCTTTTGTTAACGCCGCTTCTTCAATTTCTAGCTGCATGACCCTTCTTGTCACTTCATCAAGCTCTGTAGGCATCGAATCAATTTCTGTACGAATCATCGCGCAAGCTTCATCAACCAGGTCAATCGCCTTGTCAGGCAAGAATCTGTCGGTAATATATCGATCTGATAAAGTAGCTGCAGCAACCAGCGCACGGTCATGGATATTCACTCCATGATGGATTTCAAACCTTTCCTTCAATCCTCTTAAAATTGATACCGTATCCTCGACATCTGGCTCCTGCACTAATATCTGCTGGAAGCGGCGTTCCAGCGCTGGGTCTTTTTCAATGTATTTCCGATGTTCATCGAGAGTTGTTGCACCAATACAATGAAGTTCCCCGCGTGCAAGCATTGGTTTCAGCATATTACCGGCATCCATTGCCCCTTCGGTTTTACCCGCGCCAACAATCGTATGGAGTTCATCAATGAACAACAGGATTTTGCCTTCACTCTTTTTCACTTCATTCAAGACAGCTTTTAGTCTCTCTTCAAATTCACCACGAAATTTCGCTCCTGCTATCAGCGCGCTCATGTCCAGCGCAAAAACAGTCTTATCCTTTAAGCCTTCAGGAACATCCCTTCGTACGATTCGCTGTGCAAGCCCTTCTACAATAGCTGTCTTACCTACCCCTGGCTCGCCGATCAAAACAGGATTGTTCTTTGTCTTCCTTGAAAGGATGCGGATGACATTGCGAATTTCACTGTCCCTGCCGATCACCGGGTCTACCTTTCCCGCCCGGACTTCCTCCACAAGGTCGCGTCCATATTTTTTTAGCACTTCATAAGTTGCTTCTGGGTTTTGTGAAGTCACTCTCTGGTTCCCCCTAACCTCTTTGATTCTTGCTAATAGTTTCTCCCTGGCAACTCCTAATTTCCTCATGCTCCGCCTGATTCAGAACCAGGAATCTCAATCGCGGCCAACAAAACATGTTCTACCGATAAATAGTCATCTTCAAACTGTTTCATTTCCTTTTCAGCTAGTGCTAAAACCTTTTGCAGCGTTGTCGAAATATATAACTTCCCCTGTTCTACACCGCTTCCGGAAACTTGAGGTTTCTTTGACAGAGTAAGATTTAATGCTTCTTTAACATTATCAAGATTCAGTCCGAGACCAGTAAGCAAGGTTGCCGCCAGATTGCCTCATGTTCGAGTAAGGCAAGCAACAGGTGCGCATCATATACTTCCTGGTGATTATGTTGAACAGCCAGGGTCTGGGCTGATATAAATGCATTCTGTAAGCTTTCTGTCATTTTATTCAAATCCATGCCCAATCACTCCTTTGACCTTTTTTGACCTTTAATTATATTATAATAAAAATTCCCAATTAGTAAAGCCATCCGCATTGGATGGCTTTAAGAAAGACAGTATAAATTTCATTCCGGAAAATGCTTTTATCCTGGTTGCTCCAGGTAATTTATTTAAACTTTGGCATGTAAGTCCAGTGGCGGTTGTGGTTGGAGTTTCCGGAAAACGATCCCCAGATTTTAGCTTAATTTTTTGCGGATTGTTGACATTGCTGCCTGTTTCGCCAATTTCAATGTAAATACCATTATTAGGTGCCTTTTGTCCGGCACGGAACTGATGACTTTGACCCATTTGCCTTCCTCCTTCATTAAAGTATTCCGGCAATTTTATTATTTACTGATTTAAATAAAGTATTTATGCATAATTTATCCTTCCAAAAAAAGGGTTATACGGTACATTAGTGTGTATGAGAAAAGAAAAGCGTAAGCGCCTTGTCCAGCCCCGACAAGCGGTGGAGGGCCTGACAGTGAAGTCGTTCTTTGACTTCATTGGCAGGACCGAACTCGAAAAGCGAAGGCGACTGTCCAACTCCGACAAGCGTTGTAGGGCCTGACAGTGAAGTCGCTCTTTGACTTCATTGGCAGGATTGAAACGTCTCGAGGAGTTAGGAGCCGCAGCTAGACAAGCGTCTCGAGGGGCTAGGCGCTGGAGCTGACAATTCTCAAACTAAACATAATTTATACTCAATCTTTTTAAAAAACGGAGGATTCAAAAACGATATGGAAAATTTCTATGACTTGATTAAATACATATTTCTTGGCCTATTCCAGGGAATTACCGAACCTATTCCCGTTTCATCCAGTGGACACCTTGAGATTGCAGAGCATTTTTTTAAATTAAAAATTGAGGGAATGAGTTTTGCCCTTTTGATGAATTCAGCTTCACTATTTGCTGTTTTGTTAATTTATAGAGCCGATATTATCAGATTAATTGTTAATGGGATTGCATATCTTAAAAGTAAAGATCCCGAAGCAAAATCTGACTTTATGTTCATCATTTATTTGATTGTCGGAACGATTCCTGCCGGGGTTATCGGCGTACTATTCGGGGATTTTATCGAGGAGCAATTGGCTGACATTAAAACTGTCGGCATAACACTTATCGTAACTGGCCTGGCGTTATGGCTGATCCGTAATATGCGCGGCCGCAAAAATGATGGAGATTTAAGTTTCAAAGATGCCATTATTGTGGGACTTGCCCAAGCAGTAGCGCTTATTCCTGGGATTAGTCGTTCTGGTGCTACCATTGTCGCAGCGATGAGCCTGGGAATGAAACAGGAAACTGCGCTAAGATACTCTTTCCTGCTTTATATTCCAGTTAGTTTCGGCGGTATGGTTCTTGGATTCTCTGACCTCTTAAATGATGAGCGTATTGGGGAATTAGCATTGCCATATATCTTTGCATTCATTGCATCACTGATCGCCTCTTACTTCTCATTAAAATGGTTCATGAATATCATGGCGCGTGGAAACTTGAAATACTTTGCGATTTACTGCTTCATTGTAGGACCACTCGTCCTCATCTTCTCTTAATACATAAAACCGGCTAACTTGATAGCCGGTTTTTCGTTTTTTAGTTCAGTGTCACATCAATACTTTGCAGAGACCAGTTGACCTTTTCGTATCTTTAGCTATTCGTTCGGCACATTGAACTTTTCTATAGGACCTTTTCGCTCCTACAACACTCATTCGGCTTATAGAATCTTTCTATTAGGGCCTTTCCGTACCTTCAACCACTCATTCGGCTTATAGAACTTTTCTATAGGACCTTTTCGTCCCTCCAACTTCATTTTGGCTTATAAAAGCTTTCTATAGGACCTTTTTATCGCTTCAACTACTTTTTGGGCTTATAGAATTTCTATATAGAACTTTTCCACATCTTAAACCATTTAATCCTTCAATATCTCCACAAGCAAAGCCTTCTGGGCATGGAGTCGGTTTCCTGCCTGTTCGAATACGGCGGAGTGATGGCCGTCGATTATTTCTGCTGTTACCTCTTCGCCGCGGTGGGCGGGAAGGCAGTGCATGAACAGGTAGTCTTCATTTGCTGCTTTGAGCAATGCTTCGTTCACCTGGTATTTCTGAAAATCCTTTAACCTCTGTTCATTTTCGAGCTCCTGGCCCATGCTGGTCCATACATCAGTATAGATAATATCCGCGCTGTCAACAGCTTCTAGAGGATATTCCGTAATGACCATGTTTGCGCCGCTTTGCCTTGCAAAGTCTTCACAGCGAGCAGTTATCGTCTCATCCGGGAAGTATCCCTTTGGAGATGCAATACGTACATCCATCCCGACTTTTGTGCAGGCGATCATCAGTGAATGGGCGACATTGTTTCCATCACCGATGTAAGCAAGCTTGAGGCCTTTTAGTGTTCCCTTTTTTTCGTAAATCGTCAGAAGGTCAGCAAGTGCCTGGCATGGATGGTACCAATCGGTCAGACCGTTGATGACCGGAATGTCGGCATGATCGGCCAATTCCTCCACTGACTTGTGCGAGAAGGTTCTGATCATGATGCCGTCAAGATATTGCGAAAGAACCTGGGCTGTGTCTGCCACCGATTCACCCCGACCGAGCTGAAGTTCGTTGCCATTTAAATAAAGTGCACTTCCCCCAAGCTGGATCATGCCTACCTCAAAAGATACTCTTGTACGTGTTGACGACTTGTCAAAGATCATTCCGAGTATTTTGCCTTTGAGGGGCTGGTCAAATTGTTTTTTTAATGTTTTTTCCTTTAAGACTACCGCCTTTTCTAACAAAGTTAAGATTTCCTGCGGCTCCAAATCGGCCAAGGTTAACATGTCCTTGCCCTTTATATCAATATTAATCTGCTGTAGCGCCGTCACTCTGCCATCACTTCCTCACTAGTTTTTGTCAGCCATTGCTCCAGGGAGTTGACATTCCAGCTTTCTGCTGTTGCACTTTTTAACAATGCATATAGAGTTTCTTTTTGGGTCAATACGATTTTTCGATTCTTGACAGCCCACTCTCTCAGAGAAATATCCCTCTCTGATGTGCCGGGACAATACAAGGCTGTCACCTTTTGATGGTCTGTTACTTTTTCGATATCGATTAACTTTAGGTTTGTTGGCAGCTTTCCAGCTTCCAATAGCTCATCTGCAAAGGCAATGTCTCCCTGGACAGCTTTTCCGCTGATTGAATGGAAACTCTTATTCAATGCCTCTTCAAGTGTCGAAGCAATGCTAATCCCTTCCCCTGTGGATATCATTTGCGGACCTGTCTTCGCATCCAGTCCTTTTAAGGCGAAATTCGAGAACACAGGATGCTTTACGCATGTGTACCGTGCATCAGAGTCGAGTAATACTTCATCTTTCGACAAAATATATTTCCCGAGCAATATTTTTGTCGCTTTTTTTACTAATTCAACACCAGCTACCTTGCTGACGATCGGCATTGTCCTGCTCGAGCGGGGATTTACTTCAAGCAAAAACACTTCATTTCCCTTCACAATGAATTGGATGTTCATTAAACCCTTATAATTCAATTCATTCACGATTCTATTTGCATATTCAGCCATCTGCTTTTTCGTTTCTTTTGAGAAGTTCTGTGCTGGGATAATGCAAAAGCTGTCCCCTGAATGGACTCCTGTTTTTTCGATATGCTCGATGATGGCTGGAATCAGGATATGCTCTCCATCGGAGGCAAGATCGAGTTCCGCCTCAGTTGCTTCAATATATTGATCCACCAAAATAGGAAATGAAACACTACCTGCATCAAGAGCATTTTTGAGTTCCTGCGCGTTTCGAAGCACCACCATATTGAGTCCCCCAATGACATAGGAAGGCCGAATCAATACTGGATACCCTAGGCGTTCCACAGCGCTCAGCAGTTCCCCTTCATCCTCAGCTGTTTCACCCTTTACACGCGGAATTTGAAGCTTGTCGAGAAGCTGGTAAAATTGATCACGGTCCTCAAATAAATCAATGGTTGCTGAACTCGTTCCCAGCAGCTTCACTCCCGCTTCCTCAAGACCTTTCGCCAGATTCAGCGCGGTCTGCCCGCCGAGCTGGACAATCACTTCCTCTATCCCTTCGATTTCAATCACATTCATGATGTCTTCCATGGTTAAGGGTTCAAAATACAAACGATCAGATATTGTAAAATCAGTGCTGACGGTTTCCGGATTATTATTGATCATGATTGTTTCTACATTTTCTTCTTTGAGGGCAAAAACTCCATGTACACTGCAATAATCAAACTCAATTCCCTGACCGATACTGATTGGGCCGCTGCCAATCACTAGTACCTTTCGTTTACTGCTTTTAACTGTCGCTTCATTTTCCCCAAGATAGCTGGAGTAAAAATAATTGGAAGCAGATTCAAATTCTGCCGCACATGTATCGACTATTTTATAAACAGGTGTGATTCCCTGCTTTTTTCGCAGCTCCCTGACCGCTTTCTCACTAACCTTCCACTCTTTTGCCAGGTAGGAATCACTGAATCCCTTTTCTTTCAGGTATCTTAATTCTGAAGCTGAAATATCTTCGATTTCACGCCCTTCGATATCCTTCTCAATGTCGGTCAAAGACTTGAATTTATGGAGGAAAAACAAATCTATTTTTGTTTTTTCATGGAGAGACTGAATTTGCTCACCCCGGCGCAGCAGTTCAAGTAATACAAAAACCCGCTGGTCTGTTTGTTTTTCTGCCAGAGCGTATAGCTGTTCGACGGTATATTCTTCAAATGCTGGCAGTCGTAAATCCAGGGTTTTTATGTTCAGTGAACGGACGGCTTTGTTAAAGGCTCGTTCAAAGCTCCGGTCAATTGCCATCGCTTCCCCTGTTGCCTTCATTTGCGTACCCAGCGTCCTATCGATTTGCGGGAATTGCTCAAACGGCCATTTCGGTATTTTCACCACTACATAGTCGAGCGAAGGCTCATAGCTGGCAAAGGTAGTGCCTGTCACAGGGTTTATTATCTCAGCAAGATTGTATCCGACTGCCAGCTTTGCCGCCATCCGTGCGATAGGATAACCTGTAGCTTTTGATGCCAGGGCTGAAGATCTGCTGACCCGCGGGTTCACCTCAATTAAATAGTAATTTTTGCTCATAGGATCTAGGGCAAACTGGATGTTACAGCCTCCAACGATTCCAAGAGCTGAAATAATTTTAACAGCGGATGTCCTTAGCATCTGGTATTCTCGATCTGTCAGCGTCTGTGATGGAGCTACTACAATCGAGTCTCCTGTATGGATGCCGACCGGGTCAATATTCTCCATATTGCAGATGGCGATACAAGTACCCGCAGCATCACGCATCATTTCATATTCGATTTCTTTATAGCCTGCGATGCTTCTTTCGACCAGGCATTGCTTTATTGGACTCTCACTTAATCCTCCCGAAACTAGAGAGAACAACTCTTCCATCGTTTCAGCTATCCCGCCGCCTGTGCCTCCCAGTGTATAAGCTGGCCTTACAATCAACGGAAAGCCAATCTTTTCAGCAAAAGCGACTGCTTCTTCAACAATTTGAACAATTTCACTTTCTGGCACTGGTTCATTCAACTCATGCATCAAGCTGCGGAAGGCTTCCCTGTCTTCCCCTTGCTTAATACTTGCAACCGAGGTGCCCAGCACTTTTACATTGTACTTTTCGAGAATTCCCTCTTCGCTTAGCTTAAATACAAGATTCAATCCTGCCTGGCCGCCAAGGGTCCCTAAAATACCATCAGGCTTTTCCCGCCGGATCACTTTCTCTAAGCCTTCTGATGTCATCGGTTCAAAATAGACAGCATCAGCGAAAACATGGTCTGTCATGACGGTTGCCGGGTTATTGTTTACAAGGATGACCCGATAGCCTTCTTCCTTCAAGGCGATGCATGCCTGTGTCCCTGCATAATCAAATTCAGCGGCCTGGCCGATGATAATCGGGCCAGAGCCAATTACTAATATTGATTTAATCTTTATATTTTTAGGCATAGCTGACTTCTCTCCGCTTTTTGTATTTGACTGTTTTGATGAAATCTTCAAATATGAATACACTGTCTTCAGGGCCTGGGCTTGCTTCCGGGTGGAACTGGACAGTCATCAGCGGCCACTTCTCATGGTAAAGGCCTTCGATGGACTGATCATTTTTGTTGAAGAAACGGACCTTCAAACCAGTACTGCTGATACTGTTTTGATCAACAGCATAGCTGTGGTTTTGGGAAGACATGAATACCCGATTGCTTGTCACATCGTATACAGGCTGGTTTGCGCCTCGATGGCCAAAGAGCATTTTGTTTGTATCCCCTCCAAGCGCCAGCGCTGCCAGCTGGTGCCCAAGGCAAATTCCGAGTACAGGGTAATGCTGAATTACTTTCCTGATCTCAGGCAGCTGCCCAAATAATTCCTTTGGATCACCTGGCCCATTTGATAAAAGCACACCATCAGGCTTCAAGGCAGCGATTTGTTCAAAACTATAATTGTAAGGAACAATTGTCACCAGGCAATTTTGTTTTACCAGATAGTCGGCGATCGATTTCTTAAAACCGTAATCAATCAACACAATATGGGTGTCACCATAGCCAATTGATTCCGGTGCCTTTGAAGATACCTGCTGCACCTTGAGACCATCAATACTGTCACAGCTTGATTCACAAACCGGGTCGCTTGATAAAATGGCAGGCATCGTCCCGTTCTGGCGAATGCACTTTACGAGCTCACGTGTATCAACATGCTCGAGTACAGGTATTTCCCATTTCTCCAGATACTCTGTGAATGAGTGCTTGGCTTCATAGTGATAAGCTGTTTTGGCAGCTTCTAAAACGATTACGGCTGCAACGTGCGGCTTTTTGCTTTCAAAATCCTTATCATTGATTCCATAGTTGCCAATCAGCGGGTACGTGAAAACAATGATTTGATTCTTGTATGAGGGATCGGTCAGTACTTCTTGATAACCCGTCATTCCTGTAAAAAATACAATCTCTCCGGCAATGCCCTCTTCAGCTAGCGATCCATGCAAGTGCCCCTGAAATGTCTTGCCGTCAGCCAGATGCAGATATCCTTTCATCAGACACCACTCCAAACGTATATTTATTTAAATAACTCATTTTATTACATTTAAATCTTAAAAATTTCTGTTATTGTGCGGCTACCTTATTCTTACTTATTGTTTCTTTCATTATAGAGACGGCCTTTTCAATCTCTACTACTTTAACATTCAGCGGCGGAAGAAGCCGGACCACCTTTTCTCCTGCAGGCAACGCAATCATTCCCGAGTTCCTCAATTCAGCTAAAATTGGCTGCGCAGCAACAGTCAGTTCGATTCCAGCCATCAATCCCAGTCCCCTGATTTCTTTAACTACTTCCAAACAGCCGAGCTCCTTGTGCAGCAACTCAAACATTAGTCTACCTTTATCGGATGCCTCTCTTAAGAATTCTTCATTAAAAATGATGTCCATAACGGATTTCGCTGCTGCTGTACTAATCGGATTTCCGCCGAATGTCGATCCATGCTGCCCGGACCAAAAAATTCTGCCAGTTCCGCTTTGCCGATAGCAGCTCCTATTGGAAGTCCATTACCAAGACCTTTCGCAACGGTGATGATATCGGGTTCAATCCCAAAATGCTGAAATGCAAATGGTTTCCCCGTCCGCCCGATCCCAGTCTGGATTTCATCGATAATAAGCAGGACGCCATTTTCAGCACATAACTTAGCTGTTTCTTTTATAAAGTGATTTGTTACGACGTGGATTCCGCCTTCACCCTGAACAATTTCAATCATTACCGCAGCTGTATCGGCATCAATTTCATTTTTTAGAGCTTCCAAATCATTGAATGGCAGATGGATAAATGTTTCAAGCATGCTTCCAAACCCCTGCTTGATTTTATCCTGTCCAGTCGCAGCCATCCCGGCGAAAGTCCTGCCGTGAAAGGATTGCAGAAACGTGATGATTTTTGTGCGGCCAGTAGCTTTCCTTGCCAATTTAATAGCTGCTTCGTTTGCTTCAGCACCACTATTGGCAAAAAATACACACCCCAGTCCCGATCCCTCTGCCAGCTTTTCCGCTGCTTCTTCCTGGATGCTTTGCGGAAAAAGATTCGAAACATGCCAGAACAATTCCAGCTGTTCCTTGACTGCATGTTCCACTGCTTCAGGCGATGGCCCAAATTGCAGACACCGATACCTGAAGTAAAATCAAGGTATTGTTTTCCGTCCTTTCCATAGATGATCGTCCCTGCTGCTTTTTCAGGTTCAATTTCCCATCGTTGATAGGTTGGGAATAAATGGCTCATTAAAACACCTCTTCTTTTGCGGCAATTGCTGTTCCGTGCCAGCAGTTATTTTTATAAAATTGCTTTTTGCCAGATATGATCATGACAGTGTCTACGCCCGCTGCTGTAGCTGACAATGCGGATTTCACCTTTGGAACCATTCCTCCATAGATGCTTCCTTCAGAAATATAGCTTTCTATTTGGCTATCACTAATTTCGCTTACCAACTCACCATTGATCAGGATTCCGTCAACATTGGTTACGAAAGCACAGCGTTCAGCCTTCAAGGCTTTCGCAATCGATGCAGCAGCATAATCGCCATTAATATTAAGCTTGCTGCCATCCTCGGCAATGCCGATTGGCGTAATCACGGGTATATAGCCGTTATGAACTGCCAACATAATCAGGTCCGTGTTTACCTTGGTAATAGTCCCCACATATCCTAATTCCTGTTTATCAATATATTCAGCCTGAAGGCAAAGTCCATCGCTCCCATTGATGCCGAGAGCATTGAAGTCCTGTTTCATCAGCATGCTGCATAGCTGACGATTGGTTTGGCCGGACAGTACCATCTCAACTATTCCGATCGTCTTTTCGCATGTCACCCTAAGCCCATCTTTGAAATTAGCGGGGATATCATATAAATCAAGCATCGAGTTGATAGCTGGCCCTCCGCCATGAACGATGACGGGATAGTACCCATCCTTCATCAATTCTTTTAAACTTTGAAAAAAATTGTCATTAAGCTCATCTAGGACACTTCCGCCGCATTTAATGACCACCGTTTCCAATTAATCCGCCCCTTTATGTCCGATAGCTTGCATTTATTTTCACATAATCATAGGAAAGATCGCAGCCCCAGGCCATTCCTTTCCCCTTCCCCACATGGAGGTCAACGAAAATTTCAACCTTGTCATTCATCAGGTACTCCCTCGCCTGATTTTCATCGAAAGTAACGGGTGTACTTCCTTTGAGCATTGTAATTTCTCCAAGGGAGATATCGACCGTTTTTGGATTTACTTTTGCCTGACTTTGACCGATTGCGCCAATGATCCGTCCCCAGTTCGCATCGGCCCCATAGACTGCAGTTTTGACAAGGTTCGAACCGGCAATCTGTTTACCTATCATTCGGGCCTCTTCATCTGACATTGCTCCTGCTACGGATATCTCAATTAGTTTAGTAGCTCCTTCTCCATCTCTGGCGATTTGTTTCGCAAGACTTGCACAGCTTTCTTTTAACAGTTCTACAAAAACTGCCCAGTCTGGATGGTCCGGGTTCAATGGCTGATTTTCGGCACTTCCATTTGCCAGCACCAGCACCATATCGTTCGTAGATGTATCTCCATCTACTGTGATTTGATTGAAGGTTGTGTTTGTTACATCTTTAAGTGCTGCCGTCAGGTGTTCACTCGAGATATTTGCATCTGTTGTTAAAAATGCCAGCATCGTAGCCATATTTGGATGAATCATTCCTGAACCTTTGGCTAATCCGCCCATACTCACTGTTATCCCGTCAATCTCGGCAGAATAACAGCAGCTCTTCATTACCGTATCCGTTGTCAGAATTGCCGTTTGGAAATCCTTTGCATCCTCAGCAGCCTTGCCAATTGCCAGCTTTCCGATTCCAGATTCAATTTTCTCCATTTGCATAAATTCACCTATAACGCCTGTAGACGCTACAGCAACATGATGTTCCGGAATCCCCATTTTTGCTGCTGCTAATGAGCGCATCTTCAACGCATCCTGATACCCTTGTTCTCCGGTGCAAGCATTCGCACATGCACTGTTGACAACGATTGCCTGGAGGATCTTTTCCTTTTCAATACTTTCCTGAGTAACTACCAATGGCGCAGCGAGGAAGTGGCTCGTCGTGTAGACTGCGGCACAACTCGCTGGCTTCTCGCTTACAATCATCCCCAGATCAAGCTTTGTATAACGCAGCCCGGCATGCACACCACCGCACTGGAATCCTTTTGGCGTTAAAATGCTCCATCATGGACAATTTTTATTAACTGCTTATCGGTCATTGCCTGATACATATTTTCCTCCTTTATGGGAACAGTGGAATCATCTTTAGTCCTGCTGTTTCCTCTAATCCAAACATGATATTGGCGTTTTGAACCGCCTGCCCTGCAGCGCCTTTCATTAAATTATCGATCACCGATACAATCGTCAGCCTTCCTGTCCTGCTGTCACTATGCAATCCAATATCACAGTAATTCGATCCCTTGACCTCTTTGACTGACGGGAACACTCCATTTTTCCTTACTCTTACAAACGGATGGCCATCATAGATTTCCTTATATAAATCCAGCAATCTTGAATTATCCAAATCTTCTTTTAACTCGACATATATTGTGGCCATGATTCCCCTGGTAACGGGTATAAGATGTGTGCTGAAGGTTACCTTTACCTCTTCGCCATTCCAAAGGCTAAGCTGCTGTTCGATTTCCGGGATATGCTGGTGCTCATTCACTTTATAAATTTTGAAATTTTCGTTTAACTCTGCGTATAGCGTGCCCATTGACGGAGACCTGCCAGCCCCGGACACGCCAGACTTCGCGTCAATGATGATACTACTTGGGTCAATCAACTTTTCTTTTAGTACAGGTGCCAGCCCAAGGAGCGCTGCAGTCGGATAGCAGCCAGGATTTGCTAGCAGGCTTGCATTCACTATCTGTCCGCCATTCCATTCACTTAAGCCGTATACTGCTTCATTTAGAATAGAGGTATCGACTGATTCATGCTTATACCATGCTTCATATGCTGATGCGTCTTTTAATCTCAAGTCACCTGATAGATCAATAACTTTAATGCCTTTATTAAAAAATGATTCAACAAGCTTTCCGGAAACTTTTGAAGGAGTTGCCAGGAACACAATGTCTGCTTCCTCGGCTATTTTATCAGTGTCAATCTTGGTGAGGACCTTATCAAAAATTCCTGTTAAATGGGGATACTCTTCGGAAACAGGCTTTTCATCTCGTGTAGTGTGGATTGAATGAATACTGATACTTGGATGATTTGCCAGGATACGAATCAATTCTCCTCCACCATATCCAGTGGTACCAATGATCGCTGCCTTCACTTGAAACCTCCTTTCAGATTATGTATAAATAATCATATTATTTTATATTTATAAATAAATTTCTTTTTATTATAAAAACAAAAGAGAAGAAAACGCAATAGATTTATTAACAATATGTGAACAATTCACAATTTTATTGCTGGCTTTGTATGCTTTACAATATAATAATATTAATATTAGATACGGAAGGGAGTATAAATTTCCCTTAAATAAGGTGGTATTCATATGTTGACTGCAACAACGTTGTCACCAAATTTGAATAAGCTTTTTGAAAAGGTCCACAGAATCAAAAGCATTGACAAAGGGCGCTTCCTTTTTGAAGAAGGCAATTCCGCAGATGAGCTATACATTATTCAGAGCGGCAAATTTCAGATCAGCAAGATGGTACCAGATGGACGCGAGCTGACAATCAGAATGTGTTCAGCTGGGGAATTGGTTGGAGAGTTATCTTTGTTCAGCCCGGCATCACAGCATATCTTGAATGCCCGCGCCTCAGAAAGCGGGACGGTGGCGGTTATTCAAAAGGATAAGCTCGAAGCTGAAATTGAAAAGGATAGCGGGCTGGCATTGGAACTCGTAAAGTGGCTTTCCCTGCAGCACCGCAAATCGCAAACGAGGTTCAGGGACCTTGTCCTTCATGGGAAAAAAGGTGCTCTGTACTCAACTCTCATCCGAATGGTGAACAGTTACGGAGTGAAAACGGAAGATGGCTTGAAGATTGATGTATCACTGACGAATCAGGAACTCGCAAATTTTTGTGGAACTTCACGTGAAGTCGTGAACAGATTATTGAGCGACTTAAGGAAAAGTAAAATCATCTCAATTGATAAAGGATACATTACCGTCCATGCACTCAATCGCCTAAAAAGAGAAATAGATTGTGAGAATTGTTCGATTGAGATATGCAATATTGAATAGAAAAAGCCGCCAGATTTACTGGCGGCTTTACTTATTGATTTTTGCATTGGATATTACAGGATTGCAAGCAGCATGATGACAAAAAACAAAACTGCGTTCACGATTTCGTATATCCCTACCTTCATGACAGAAAGTGGTTGGCCGTAAAACGCAACAGCTCTGATCAAGCTAGGAATGGCAGCCGCCGCGGCGATTGCTTCTCCAGCTCCAAGCCATAAAATCGGTACCAGGAGATGGTACGTCCAGGAAATCCATTTGAATTGACTATTTTTCTTTTCGCGGATCATTGTTTTCACGTAAAATGTACTACCCGTGAAAAATAGTATCGCTGCGGCAAAAACGAGAACCGCATTTTCATTGATCTCTCCATTAGGAAGATAACTGCTTGCCAGTCCGGCTATAGAGAATACAACGATGGCACTTAGATCATTCAGTAGGGCCCGCTCTTTATTTTTAGCCGAGAAGTACGCATTAATCATAAAAAACGGAATCATTGCAAGGCCGAAGGTTACGATTGTTGGCGTAGTGAACAATGGAACCATTAAGAACACAAGCGCAGGAATTATATAAATAAGCGCCCATTTACGATAAAACGGAATTCTCTTTTTCTTGAACATCAATAGAAGCGGATATGTTCCTGAATATAGTAAAAGCCATCCAATGAAAAACGGGATATGCTGCCAGACTATTTCACTTGCCGCTGCTCCAAGCCAGAAAGGGATGATCAACATCGCCCAGGCCCCATGCTGTTTTGGCATAAATAACTTCATGAATGAACACTCCCTTATGTTTCCTAACTTAAATATAATGCAGGCAAATGAATGGATAAGTGAAACATATCACATATTTTAGTGTGGATAGCCAACTGACACCGAACTGTCAAAAAGAAAAAAGAGACTGAATACACGAATCAGCCTCTTCTTTCGAATTGCAGTTTTAAAAAGATTTTCTTTATATATAAGTGCGGTTTTAATAAATAATAAATTTCTTTCGTGAATGCCAGACTTAATAGGAACAGGAATACAATAATGAAATGCACCTTTGAGAGAATGGAGACGTCCGTGACCAAGCTCATGTCTGGCTGCAGTTGTGCAAGGCTGATGAGCCATCTAAACAGCAATACTGGTTCGTACGCTATGCTGGTAGACAACACGATAGCAATGCCTGTTGCTGTGCTGGCAGCCATGAGTGTTTTCACGACGACAAGCAGAAACCTTCCTGCCTTCGAACGTGTTCCATCTTCTCTTGATGCATCGTATTGCCAAACGAGCCCCATCGCCACTATCGCCGCAACCGAATACGGATATACAATCCATAAAAATATTTGTAGCATTTCCATCGCTCTCACCTCACTCATATCTCACAACAAGAACCCCATTTAACATTCTAACCGGGTAATTATGAAGTGACAGTGACAAAAGTCGCCGTATATGTCTAAAAAAGAACTTTTTCTTTAACGACTAAAGGAAATCCCCTATTGTGTACCGGTGATGTACTCTATAATCCAACTGACTCCTTCGTTAATATCAAGAACAGGGAGAGACGAATCTTTTAACACGTTTGCCAACTCCGAATTTCGGCATAAAATCACCTTGATATTATGCAGCTTTCCCACCAGCTCCAAATCGCTTTCATCACGGAGGATGACGGCCTTGGGATAGGGTTCATTCTTATACCCTTCTATCAAGATGACATCAGGCTTGAAGAAGGACAGCATGTCTATTTCTTCAGATAAAGACCATTTATCATTTTCAGCATGAATAACCATCCGGCCGCCCCCTTCTACAAGTGAGACAGCTGCTCCTGCCTTTACATGCTTGTCAGAATCCTTCTCCTCAACAATTTCCGGCCTGCCGCCATGCCCGTGGTGTTTGACTGTCGCAACTTTCAGCCCTTTTGCAGCCAGCTGCTGGATCAATTTTAGGCTAAGTGTCGTTTTGCCGCTGTTTTGGTATCCTGCAACCTGGAACAGCACCGGTTTTACCAAGCCAATCACTGCCAACATGGTCCTCCAGCAACAGAACTTCCACCTCTGATCCTTCTTCAAAGCCTCTTGTACCGCCAGGCAGAATCATGAGGGAATTAGCTCCAGCGAGGCTCATGATAATATTCGATTTATCCAGGCCGCTAGGTGTCACTACAAGTTTGCCATTCTCGACTCTAAGAGCACTCCTTACAAATCTAGTAAATGGATTTGCTTTAGGGAAATTGGCATCAAGAATCGCTTTTTCCTTCCTCAAATGCGGTTGTTCAGTGAAGAGCATCGTCCTGATGATTGGACGAGCGAACAACTCAAAGCCAACATAGCATGCAGAAGGATTTCCGGACAGGCCAAACAATAACTTGCCGTCAAGCTGCGCTACAGTAGTGACGCTCCCCGGTCTCATCGCTACTTTATTGAACAGCACCTCTGCTCCGAGCTTTGCATAAATCTCTGGAAGATAGTCGTAATCCCCGACGGAAACCCCTCCGGTCGTAATGAATAGATCTACTTCCTCAATAGCTTTGCTTACTGCATCAAAGCATGTATCAAAATCATCAGGAAGCTGGCCAAAGTATTTCACTTCTGCCCCAGCACGAAGAATCTGCGCGGATATCATATAAGAGTTGCTGTTGCGGATTTTGCCTGGCTCAAGCGGTTCATCAACATCAAGCAATTCAGTTCCTGTTGCATAAAGTCCGATTACCGGCTTTCTCGAAACAGGTACTTTGGCGTATCCAAAAGTAGCCAGCATCGCCTGGATTCCTGGATTGATGAACGTGCCTTTTTTAACAAGCACTTCCCCTTCCCTTGCATCTTCTCCACGGTAGGAAACATTTTCTCCCTCCTTATGCTTGCGCTTCGTTTCCATGTATTTTTTTCCGTCACGTTCGATCTCCCTGGCCAATTCAAGCATGACAACCGAATCGGCACCAACAGGCATCTGTGCTCCTGTCATGATCCTGACTGTCTGGAATGGCCCAAGTTCTTTATCCGTAAGCATCCCGGCACCGATATGGTCTACCACTTCAAATTCAACAGCGTGATTTTGAGAAGCTTCCTGAGTATCGATAGAACGAATTGCATATCCATCGTATGGCGCTCTGTCGAAATGCGGCACATCGCTGGTAGCTTTCAAGTCCTCCGAAAGATAGCGTCCATAGCTTTCATTGATTGAAACACATTCAGTGGAGCCTTCTTGCTTGTGCTCCATCACTCTTTTAACTGCCTCTCCAATCTGGATAGGGTTTCTTTTCTCTAACATATAATCAGCTCCTATTGCAGGCTTAACTTCTAAATTTACCCTTTTCATTATAAGAGTAATGTAAAAATGAAAACATAACAAACCTCACAGTATTCTCTCATAAAATCTCCCGAAAATATGTAGATTTTTTGTGAAGTGTGATGCACATCACCAAATAGTAAAACCATTTCTTTTATGATGAGTATGTAAACAGTATAAAATAATTTACTGGAGGTTTCTTACATGAAAATGCCTTTTGATGAAAATTCTTTAGTTAAAGATATTGTCAATATATTCCCGCAATCAAGTGATTTATTCAAGCAGAATAGACTGGATTTCTGCTGCGGCGGAAACCGTCCTCTAGCAGAAGCGGCTGTCGAACAAAACCTGGATATACCTGCAATCATGACTGAACTCGAAGAGCTATATCGCAAGCATAACGGTACTGCAGAAAGCATGGAGGTTTGGACAGAAACTGATTCTGCGGAATTGATCGACCATATCAAAAACAAATACCACCGCGAGCTTGAAGAAGAATTAAAATTGCTCAGCCCGTATGTAACAAAGGTTGCAAAAGTCCATGGCGACCGCCACGAAGAACTGTTGAAAGTCTATGAGCTTTTCTACGAGTTGAAGAAAGATCTCCTGGAACATACAGCAAAAGAGGAAGCGACTGTCTTCCCGCTGTTGCTTCAGCTCGATACTGCCAATGAAGAAAAGCGTGCCGAAATAATCGCAGAAATCACAGAACTGGAAAAGGAACACGACCATGCTGGCTCCATCCTAAAACAACTGCGTGAAATCACAGCTGACTTCAACCCGCCTATCGATGCTTGCGGAACGTACCGTTTAGTATACAAGCGTCTCGAAGCACTTGAATCACATACTTTCATGCATGTGCATTTGGAAAACAACATCCTGTTCCCAAGGTATATTGCATAACTATCAAAAAGACCTCATCCTTGACGAGGTCTTTTTTAATTGCTTTATAAAGCCCCGGAGAACAGCCGCGCGAACGATTCTTTCGTTCGTTCCCATAGGCCGCGCTTATGATACTGGACTGGGCTGATTTTTTCAGAATCCTCAAGATCTTCTTCATAATGAGCCACAAGGTCCCTGATTGAGCTTGTACCAAACAAGAAGACATTGACTTCAAAATTCAGATGGAAGCTCCGCAGGTCTAAATTGGCTGTGCCTATGGAAGCGATATTTCCATCGACAATGATGACCTTCTGGTGCAGAAAGCCTTTTTTGTATGAGTATATTTCAGCACCATTCCGCAATAGCTCCGAAAAGTAAGAACGGCTCGCATATTGCGTCAGATAGCTGTCATTGATTTCAGGCACCATGATTCTTACTTCAATCCCCTTTGCTGCCGCTACTCTCAGCGCAGTGCGGATTGCTTCATCTGGGACAAAATAAGGTGTGGCGATCCAAATCGATTTTGCTGCACAGGACATCATCGTATAATAAAAATCACTCATGATTCCCTGCTGTGTATCGGGACCGCTTGGCACCACCTGGATCGCACCATCCAGCTCATCATCTTCATGAGGTTTTTTCTCTGCCCGGTGGTACTCCAGGACTTTCTCGCCGCTAATATATTCCCAATCAAGCAGGAACACATAGTGAAGTATATACAGACTCTCCTGTCAGCAGCATGTGAGTGTCACGCCAGAAACCGATTTTATCATCTTCCCCTAAATACTCAACTCCGACATTCAACCCTCCAGTAAAACCGATTTTCCCATCGATTATGACGATTTTCCTGTGGTTGCGGAAATTGAATTTCTGATTGAAGAATCCATACTTCAGCGGTGAAAAAGGAGCCGCTTTTATGCCTGCTTCCTGCATATCCTTTAAATCAGTGGCCGCGATCTTCATGCTTCCAGCAGCATCAAAAATGAACAACACCTCGACACCCTGCCGCGCTTTTTCAATCAGAATATCAATAATCTCTTTGCCAAGCCTGTCAGACCTGAAGATATAATATTCCATGTGAATGAACTTTTTTGCCTCTCTCAGCCTTTTTTTAATCTCCGTAAAAGTCTCTTCACCATTTTTCAAAATTTTCGCCCTGGAAGCAGTTGTAATCGGAGTCAATGTTGCATTCTTTGCATACTGCGCAAAGCACTGCTGATTCTCGATCAGGAAAGAGAGGTCCCTCGACTCTTCCTTCCTCATCTGTTTTTCCCACTGGTCACGATCCCTCGTACGCTTGCTTTTATATAAATATCCCTTCAAATACAACTGCCCTGAGAATAGGTAGAAGAAATAACCGCCAACAGGAAAAAGCAGCATGACATACATCCACATCAGCGTGTGCTGTGCCGAGCGGTTTTCAAGCATCAAAGAATACATGCTGATAAAGATGATCACCGCATAAATCAATATGGCTGTTACTTTGATCGCCTGACTATAATCAGTAAAAAACACGACATAAAAACATGCCATTAAAATAAATACAAATAAAAACTCAAGTCTTCTCTTTAGCATCCGGCATTCTCCAACAAATTTATAGTAGATTTATTTATACCCTAAAATCATTTGTTCGGAAACATAGTATGCCCAAATTTGCCAGCGGCCAGAAAAACACAACAGCCTGATTAGACCTAGTATTTTGTGTGATCGAGAGTTTTCAGACGAAGTGGTGGCTACTGGTGTATGCGTGACCTATTGAGCAGTAATAAAAATGGAGTCTAAAAAAGACCCCCGAAGGAGTCTTAGCCGCCAATATAGGACATTTCAATTTTCTTTCTGTTTGCAACTGTTTCAGCAGTGCGTTCATCCGAATAGCGGTCCGTTCTATGGTTCCAGACGTCCTTAATGCGTGCCCGAAGTTCATCATCTGAAGCTCCAGCGCGCATGAAGTCGCGGATATCGTGGCCATTGCCGTTGAACAGGCATGTGAATATCTGGCCGTTCGCAGACAAACGTGACCTTGTGCAGCTTGAGCAGAATGACTCTGATACCGAAGAAATGAAGCCTACATTGATATTACTACCTTTATAACGGTATTTCTTAGCAACTTCACCGAAATATTCAGGATCAACTGGTTCTAGTTCGTAGTGCTCGCTGATTAAGTCGTGGATTTGCTTCTTTGTGATCACATCATCCATTTTCCAACCGTTCGTGCTGCCCACATCCATGTATTCAATATAACGAAGCTCCAGGCCTTCTTTTTTGCAGAATTCAGCCATTGGAAGGATTTCTGTATCATTGAGCCCCTTTTTGATTACTGTATTGATTTTCACACCCAAGCCAGCCTTCCTCGCTGCATCAATTCCTTTTAATACCGGTCCGACACCAACATTCCGGCCATTGATTCGGCCGAACAGTTCATCTTTTAAACTGTCCAGACTGATATTGACCCGTTTTAAGCCAGCAGCATACAGCTCATCAGCATATTTTGGCAGCATTACACCATTAGTGGTCAAAGCGATATCCTTTAATCCTTCGATCTCATTCAGCATTCTAACGAGAATCGGCATATCCTTACGCATTAACGGCTCGCCGCCTGTAAGCCTGATTTTTTCTACACCTAGTTCAATGAATAATTTGGCCACACGCTCAATTTCTTCATATGACAGCAGTTCGCTTTTTGGCAAGAACGCAAAATCAGGTCCGAAAATTTCAGCAGGCATACAATACTGACAGCGGAAATTGCATCGATCTATAACAGAAATACGCAAGTCTCGGAGCGGTCTATTTAATTGATCTTTTATTATGCTTTTTACCATTAGTGTCAACTCCAATTATAGAAGTTATGATTATTGACATTGTAACAGCAACAAATATTGTTAACTGTTAATATTCTCACAGTAACATCAATAGTCCTCTATTAAAATAGTAGAATTCATCCTTATGTCTATATTACAACATAAAAACTGCCAGGATAGTGTTTTTCTTAAGAATTGTCATTATGTTGTCATATTATCTAAAATA
>NZ_BAUW01000027.1 GCF_000517385.1 Mesobacillus boroniphilus JCM 21738
GAGGCGCTTGCGCTTTTTGTTCTTGGACAGAGGAAATTCTACGGTTGTAGCCCTAGAGTATCAGGCAAGTCTAATTCATAATCCTCCTTTACCGCAAAATCTTCCCCATATTTTAAAACCCTTGCCTCAGTTTGTTAATAATTTGTTCATATTTTCTGGTTAAGATGAAGACAAGTTAGAAGCGAGGAGGAAAAACCATGAACGGATTTGAACAGCATTCCCGGTACCAGGAACCGGTGCCGGTCAAAAAATCAAATAAATTCAAAAGCATAATGTCCACTGTTATGGCTGGGGTAGTCGGTTCGGCGATTACACTAGCGGCGGTGAATTTTACAGAAGCAGACGCAGGAAATCAGCTGCAGCCTCAAACGGAATCAGCTACAGATAGTAATTCAAATATCGTCACGACCCCAACTTCGACAAAAAGCTCTGGATCAATTGCTGATATCATTGAAACTTCTTCGAAATCAATTGTCGGCATCACCAATATCCAATCGCAAAGCAGTCCATTCTCGCAAAGCCAGGGCAATGTTGAGAGCGGATCTGGTTCTGGGGTTATTTTTAAAAAAGAGGGCAAATATGCTTCATCGTCACAAACAACCATGTCATTGAAGGTGCTTCAAAGGTTGAGGTCTCCCTCTACAATGGAAAGAAAGTTGATGCAGAAGTCATCGGGGCAGACGCATTGACTGATTTAGCTGTTGTCAAAATTGATGCCGCCAAAGCAGCGGATGTCATCGAATTTGGTGATTCATCTGTATTAAGGGCTGGGGACCAGGTGCTTGCCATCGGCAACCCGCTTGGCCTCGACTTATCGCGGACAGTGACTCAGGGAATCGTTAGTGCCATAGACCGTTCGATTTCAGTTCCGACCTCTGCTGGGGAATGGGAAATGAACGTGATCCAGACGGACGCGGCCATCAATCCGGGCAACAGCGGCGGCGCGTTAATCAATACAGACGGTAAAGTAATTGGCATCAACAGCTTGAAAATATCACAAAATGGCGTGGAAGGCCTCGGGTTTGCGATTCCGAGCAATGAAGCTTTGCCAATCGTCAACCAGCTGATTGAAAAAGGAAAAGTGGAACGTCCTTATTTGGGTGTAAGCCTTGCAGACTTGGCGCGAATTCCTGATATGTATCTCGACAACCTGCCAGAGAACTTGGATTCAGGTACGATGGTTACCTATGTTGACCCTAATTCTGCGGCTGCAGAAGCAGGACTCAAGGAACAGGATGTCATCGTCGGGATCAATGATGAAAAAGTAGAAAATGCAAGTGATCTCAGGAGATATATGTATACAAAACTTCAAAATGGCGACAGTGTCGAATTGAAAATATACCGTGATGGCAAGCAGCAAACTTTAAAGGTAGCATTGTCTGCTGCTAACGCAGAATAAATGGAGGCAAATAATGATTTCTATTATGAAAAATAATAAATTCTTAATGATATTTACAGCAGTTTTCTTAGGACTTCTCCTGATTTTTGCGACAGCTTTTAACAAAACAGAAACTGCAGCGAGCATTGATGGGGAGAAAATCACGAAGGATGAATTGAACACGAAATTAGCGGAAATGTATGGTGCAGATATATTGGATACATTGATCACTAACAAAGTAATTGAAATGGAAGCCTCTAAGGAAAAGGTAAAAGTGACAGGGAATGAGATAGATGAGGAGTTAACAAAATTGCAGGAATCATATGGCGGTGAAGAAGCATTTGCTTCGGCACTTGAGCAAAACCAGGTTTCAATGGACAGAATCAGGGAGGATATCGAAATTTATTTGCTTGCGGAAAAATTAATCGGACCTTCTATCGATGTGACTGAAGAAGAGATGAAGACATATTTCGAAGAAAATAAAGATTCTTTCGACCAAGAGGAACAGGTGAAGACGAGCCATATATTGGCAGAAGATGAGGCGACGGCCAAGAAGGTCAAGAAAGAGATTGATAATGGAAATGATTTTGCTGAATTGGCAAAAGAATATTCAACAGATTCAAGCAATGCTGATAACGGTGGAGACCTCGGTTTTTTCGGAAAGGGAGAAATGGCAGAGGAATTCGAGAAGGCAGCTTTCGCATTGGAAATCGATGCAATCAGTGAGCCAGTAAAAACAGAGTTTGGCTACCATATCATCATGCTTGTTGATAAAAAAGCAGCGAAGGCCGCAGAGTTTGTTGACCACAAGGAAGAAATTAAGGATCTATTATTCGACCAGAAGATCCAGGCCGCGTACCCAAACTGGCTGGAGGAGAAAAAAGCAGAATATGAAATTAAAAGTTATCTATAGTTAGTTATTGAGCCTCTGCAGCGTTTTGCAGAGGGTTTTTTACTGGATAAGAAAGCATAAATTTATCCACTTAGATTAGTGTCTAGCTCCAGCGCCTAGCCCCTCGAGACGCTTGTCTAGTGTCGCCTCCTAGAAACTCCGAAACTTCAACTCCGCCGGCAGAAGCAAAAAACGCTTCTTTGTCGGAGTCTCCAGTTTCTGCGTTTCTTGACAGTCGGCTATACTTTTCGATTTCGGTCCGCCCGATGAAGTCAAAGAGCGACTTCACCGGTCGGTCCTCCAGCGCTTGTCGGGGCTGAACAAGGCGCTTGCGCTTTTCTTAATGAAGAATGCCGCGAATTATAAAAATTCTAAAATTATTTAGTTGCAGGTCAAGTTTCCTTTGCGATAAACTGTTTACCAAAGGAAACTTTTTAATCCAAATGCATATATTATTTTTACAGATGGAGTCCTGCACCCTAAAAGTTGACCAAAGGAAACATTTTAGTATCCAACCATCATTTAGTCATAAAAATGCCAAAAGTTTCGTTCATGAAACAAATTTCGTGTTGTGGCATAAATTAAAGATTATTGTTTCCTTTTGAAAAATTCTTTGGGCAGGCTCAAAATTGATATTCAAAGGAGAAAAAAAATGACAGAGGAAATTTTATTCGCATTTGCTTTGACACTGTTTGCAGGTCTTGCCACTGGAATCGGCAGCATTCTTGCCTTTTTCACATCGCGGACCAATACAAAATTTCTTTCAATTGCACTTGGGTTTTCAGCAGGTGTGATGATTTATGTATCGATGATTGAAATCTTCGTCAAAGCGAAGGATTCCCTCGTTTCTGCGATGGGCGTGCAATTAGGCAACTGGGCAACGGTCGGCGGTTTTTTCGCGGGTATCCTGTTAATTGCCTTGATCGATAAGTTCATACCAAAGCAGGGAAATCCTCATGAACTGAAAAAAGTCGAGGATATGAATCCTCCTTCAAAACCTGCCGAAGATGCTGCCCTGTTGAAAATGGGGACATTCACAGCTCTCGCGATAGGGATACACAATTTCCCTGAAGGAATTGCAACCTTCACCTCGGCCATCCAGGATCCGGCTCTGGGTGTGGCAATTGCCATCGCGATTGCCATCCACAACGTTCCTGAGGGAATTGCCGTTTCCGTACCGGTCTATTTTGCGACTGGCGATAAGAAGAAAGCCTTTAAACTATCATTTCTGTCAGGTCTATCCGAACCAATAGGCGCACTTGCAGCATATCTATTCTTAATGCCATTCCTGAATGACATTATGTTTGGCGTCATTTTCGCTGCAGTAGCTGGCATCATGGTATTCATCTCACTCGATGAATTACTGCCGGCGGCAAAAAAATATGATGAATCACATCTAGCAATTTACGGTTTAATTGCTGGGATGGCAGTAATGGCCGTCAGCTTACTGCTTTTTATTTAAAATACAAGTGCACAATATCCTATTATTTTCCAATGTAAAAGAGTGACCTGTCAAAAAATGGTCACTCTTTTTAGTTCCATTGATATTGGGAAAATTTTAAAACAGTACTATTTACATGTGACATTTATGTAAACGTGCATATACTCCTGATTCTAAAGACTCAAAAATGAATAGTTTAGCATATTGTTAATATCAGAATATTTCAAATATAATAGATTTTGTAATATCCGCAACACCATAAAATGCAGAGGAGTGGTTGAATGAAAAAGAAGAAAGTACTAGGAGCCGCACTATTAAGCATGACAATGGGTTTATCCATGTTTACGGCTGGGGCATTTGGCCAGGCACCAGAGGCACAGGATTCTTACCGGGTATTAATTCAGGGTCCGAAAGCTGAACAAGCTAAGGCAAAGGATCAGTTCGGTACAAGATGGGATTTCGGGGCGAACGGTTTTACAACAACTGTTAATGCCAAGCAATACCAGGCACTCTTGAAAAATAAGACCCTTTATGTAGAAACCGTTTCCCAGGTACAGCTGGAAGCCAAGCCGGGTGCTGATGCTCAGGCTGTTCCTTCAGACCGTACACCATGGGGGATGGAAGCAATCTATAATGATAGTAATCTTCAAGCTACATCTGGCGGTGGTGGCGTCAAGGTAGCGGTTCTCGATACTGGTGTCAATGTTGCCCATGCAGACTTAACCGGCAGCGATGAGCAATGTAAGGATTTTACTAACCGCAGATCACCATTGGTTAATGGATCTTGTTCAGATAAGAATGGTCATGGAACTCATGTTGCAGGTACTGTCCTGGCGCATGGAGGATCTGGCCAGGGAATTTACGGGGTAGCACCTGAAGCAGACCTTTGGGCTTACAAGGTTCTGAATGACCAGGGCTCAGGCTATTCCGATGATATCGCCGGCGCTATCCAGCATGCGGCAGACGAAGCGGTCCGCACTGGTTCCAACGTGGTCATTTCAATGTCACTTGGATCAAGCAGCAAGAGCACGCTGATTGCCGATGCGGTGGATTATGCATATGGAAAAGGCGTACTAGTAGTTGCAGCGGCTGGAAACAGCGGACCTAACGCCAATACAATTGGTTATCCAGGTGCCCTTGTCAATGCAGTAGCAGTTGCAGCTTTAGAAGATGTTCAGGAAAACGGTACATACCGTGTCGCTGACTTCTCATCCCGCGGAAACCCTTCTACGGATGGTGACTTTGTCATCCAGGAGCGTGATGTGGAACTGTCTGCACCAGGAAGAGCAATCGAATCAACCTGGTTTGACGGATCGTATAATACAATCAGCGGTACTTCAATGGCAACTCCGCACGTTTCAGGTTGGCAGCGAAGATTTGGGCAGCAAATCCAAGCATGAGCCATACACAGCTTCGTGCTGAGCTTCAGAACCGTGCAAAAGCTAACGACATCCTTGGCGGATCAGGAGCAGCATCTGGTGATGACTATGCTTCAGGCTTTGGATTCCCGCGTGTGAAGTAAATATAGTATGAAAAACCGCTTGATCGACGGTCGATTGAGCGGTTTTTTTGTTTCTTTCGTGATAAATGGAAGGGGACTCGACAGGAGGTAGGCTGATTTGCAGCGATAAATGGAAGGGGACTCGACAGGAGGTAGGCTGATCTGCACATGAAAGGACCTCCGCATTTTGCTGAATAATTCTGCGAACTGGAAAAAAGTGCTCGGAATTTCCAGTTCGCCAATAAAATTCGATTTTAGCCAATAAGTAAGTGGAAATTGCCAATAAATTTATTTTTTCGCCAATATAAATTGAAAATCGCCAATAAAATTGTGAAAACCGCCAATAAAATGATTCAAGTATGAAAAAGGGTAGTAACTTGGATTAAAAACTAGACTTGAACATGCCTATTCACATAAAAGAAAAGATTTTATAGCGAAAATTTTAATTTTATAGCGACTTTCTGATTTTTATAGCGAGTTTTTCGTTTTTATAGCGAAAAATTCATTTTTATAGCGAATTGGAAATTATCCGAGATTTTTTCCAGCAGTAAAAAAGAAACCGAGCCAGAGTGACTCGGTTCAAAACTTTTTCTTACTATAAAAATTCTCGGTAAAATAAGGCTCATGTTTCGGACCGAACGCGACACCGACACCGAGCAGCTTAAAGACAGATTTCAGGATATTTTCACGGTGGCCGAGCGAGTTCATCAGTCCTTCGTGGGCAAAGATGCTGCTGAACTGTCCATACGCAAGATTCTCCCCAGCAACCGAAAATGCAATATCATCCTCTTCCATCCTGTCAAAAGGCGATTGGCCTTCGGGATTCGTGTGGCTGAAAAACGAGTTTTCCGCCATATCGGCACTGTGCTTTCTGGCAGTCACTCTCACCTCGTCATCCCAGGTAAGAATGCCAAGACCGTGCGCCAACCTTGAAGCATTGGTCAGGTCAAACAGCTGGTATTCAAACCCTTCCTTCAATGCCTCACTGGCCTCCGTATAAAAGCCTGCCTTACTTTGTTCCAGTTTTTCGCTGACCATCTGGATTGCCGTCACGGTGTTGTTCTTATGTTTATCATAAAAAACCGTCACGTAGCTGTCATCCATATTATAGACGTCATAATCCTGGTCTTTTTGGAACTGATAATAGACAAGTCCTTTCCTGATCTCGCTAAGTGGTTCCCCAAGCGCCTGACGGACTGCGTCTTTTGAAGCACCATACTTGATTCCATTTTTAGCCGCAATCAAATCCTGGTTTGTGTAGAGAGCATTCACAGCTCCTTCTTTACTGTAGGAAACCATGATGAAGTTTTGGAAATTCTCATGATAAGCATTCCATTCTGTTCCGTACTCGTTTACGGAAACACGTTTCGGTGTGCCAAGCTGAGCTTCTACTTCAACCCTCGCATCGCCAATGCCAATATTATGGATGGTGAATGTTTTCTCAGAAGGTGTTTCCAGCTCTGGTTTAGCCACTTTTGGCAGGAGGTTTTGCTCATCCTGCGTCAATTCTTCCTTTTTCTCATTAAGCTGCCAGATCAGCTGATTAATCCCGCTGTTCACCGTTTCCAACGCTTTGCTGAGCTCGAGATTTTCTTTTAACTTTTCTATTTCAGTATTTATATTGTGAAGATCTTTTTCATTCGTTAAAAATGGCCATGCAAAGTAAAGCAGTGCTCCTAAAATTAAAAGTGGAAATAAACGTCTCAAGGGTTTTCTCACCATCCTTAGTTCCTTATCACCAATATACCCATTAATACTTGATTAAAAAAGCATACTAGCTTGGTGACGGGGCAAACTTTCTATAGTAAAACTATCCAGAGTCAGTATATGTGAAGTTATTCACATAATGTTCAAAACTCAGCTGCTAATATCTTATGATTCAGTAGTATTATTACTATCTAGATAGTGTTTATATGCCAGGAGGTTTTATAGTGAAAAAACTGTTACAAATCATCATTGGATTAGGACTTATTCTGACCCCTTTTTATACAAATGCTCACGTAAAGTGGTTTACCGAAGTTGCGCCAAAGAAAGAAAGTATTGAAAATATATTATCGCCGTTATTTATGGGCCTTGCCTTACTGGCGGCAGTTGTTCTCGCTTCATTGACTATAATTATTCCAAAAATGGCTCAAATGCCGCTGATCAAAAAGTGGGATGACTTCCTTTCAGGCTTCCGGAAATATTCCAGATATTTATTGAAATACGGAACGGCAGTCGCCTTGATCATCCAGGTCACAAATGGTACCTTGTTTGCACCAGAGTTCCAGTTGGACAGCATCTTGATGACGGTTCTAGCGTGGATCACGATTGGCCTGCTCCTTGTTCCGCATCATATCGCAACAAAATTAGGGGCATCCATTTTACTGGTCCTATTCATAATGGTCACTGTAAAGCATGGTATATTCTATATGCTTGATTACGGTTTTTATGTAGCAATTATCGGCGTCCTGCTTGTTGGCAGCACTAAGCTTGAGAACGTCGGCTTCCCGTTCCTGTATTTGGGGACAGGACTTTCATTATGCTGGGTCGCCGTTGAAAAATGGGTGTACCCAACCATGTCGCTCGATATCGTCGCAAACCATCAGGTACCTACCTTCGGCTTTGAACCAGCAGCCTTCATCGTCATGGCCGCTTTTGTTGAATTTGTGGTCGGCTATTTGCTGGTAGTCGGTATCTTGAATCGAGTGCTGGGATTTGTCGTCACCACCATCTTTATTTTAACAACGATGCTATTCGGATTTACAGAAATAATCGGCCATTTTATGATCCATATTGTCTTGATCATCTTCATCATCGAAGGCGTATCCTTTTATAATCCGCCTATTAAAATGCACAAAACAAGAGTGGACCAATTCGTCTTTATATTCTTGAATTTCATTTTCTCTTATCGACATTTGTTTTGATTTATTATCGATTTGCTTAAGCAGCCTCATGGGGCTGTTTTTCTTTTTGTAAAAAAGGGATTTAACACTTCGAGAAGTGTCCAGCTGCAGCGCCTAGCCCCTCGAGTCGCTTGTCTAGTGGCGCCTCCTAGAAACTCCGAAACTTCAACTCCGCCGGCAGAAGCAAAAAGCGCTTCTTTGTCGGAGCCTCCAGTTTCTGCGTTTCTTGACAGTCGGCTATACTTTTCGATTTCGATCCGCCCAATGAAGTCAAAGAGCGACTTCACTGGTCGGCTCTCCAGCGCTTGTCGGGGCTGACCAAGGCGCTTCCGCATTTCTTAATTATCAGACCTTTTGTTGACGCTTGCTTCTGTTCTTTGTTACGATTTCTCTAGTTGCAAATGGAATGGGAGAGATGATGATGAAGCCTTATTCTTTTCAACCTGATGCGGAATTTGCCGCACAGCTTGACCGCGAAGATCTATTAGCCTGTTACCGGGATGAATTTTACCTGAAACCTGATTCAATCTATCTTGATGGAAACTCGCTTGGCCTTCTTTCAAAACGTGCTGAGCAAACATTGCTTGAATCATTGGCTGATTGGCGCGAGCTTGGCATCGATGGTTGGATGGAAGGCAACCATCCGTGGTTCTATTTATCTGAAAAACTAGGAGAATTGACTGCTCCGCTTGTAGGTGCTGCTCCTGAAGAGGTTATTGTAAGCGGATCCACGACAGTCAACCTGCATCAGCTGGCGGCTACTTTTTATAAGCCTGAGGGGAAGAGGATAAAAATTCTTGCTGATGAATTGAATTTCCCGTCCGATATCTATGCGCTTCAAAGCCAGCTAAGAATCCATGGCTATGATCCGGATACGCACCTGGTCAGGGTGCAAAGCAGGGACGGAAGATTTCTTGTTGAGGACGATATCATTGAAGCAATGACCGAAGAAATTGCGCTTGTCGTGCTGCCGACTGTGCTGTACCGCAGCGGGCAAATCCTCGATATGGAGCGGCTGACAAGGGCAGCTCACGAGCGAGGAATCCTGATTGGGTTCGATGGATGCCATTCAATTGGTGCGATTCCGCATGCCTTCTCTGATTGGGGAGTCGACTTCGCTTACTGGTGCAATTATAAGCATCTGAATGGCGGGCCAGGGGCTGTAGCAGGTCTTTATGTGAACTCGAAGCATTTCGGCACGACGCCTGGTCTTGCCGGCTGGTTCGGTTCAAGGAAAGATAAACAGTTTGATATGGAGCATGTCCTGACACCTGCAGAGACTGCTGGTGCCTACCAAATTGGTACACCACATGTGCTAAGCCTTGCACCTTTGCTCGGTTCACTGGAAATGTTCGCCGAGGCGGGAATTCAGAATATCCGTGAAAAATCATTGAGGATTAATCAATATCTAATGGACCTGATTCAGCATGAGTTAGGCGAAGCAGGTTTTAAAATTGGCAGTCCTGTTGAAGAATTTAAACGTGGCGGCCATGTCAGTCTTGAGCATAAAGAAGCAGCAAGGATTTGCAAGGCTTTGAAGGAAAAAGGAATCATCCCTGATTTCCGCGCTCCGAACATTGTCCGCCTGGCACCTGTGCTCTTTACACTTCTTACACGGACGTCTGGAATTCTGTCCAGATTTTAAAAGAAATAATGGATAAAAAATTATACGAGAAATTCAGCAATGAGCGCGAAGTTGTGGCGTAAGAGGGAGGAACCTGGCATGAAGGAAGAACAAAAAACTTCACATGAAATTCATACCGATTTTTCAAAAGAGCTGTCATACGGAAGTTATCTGCAGTTGGATAACATCTTATCGAGCCAGCACCGCTTGTCTGATCACCATGATGAAATGTTATTCATCATCATCCACCAGGCTAGCGAGCTATGGATGAAGCTGATTTTACATGAAGTAAGTGCAGCGATTGACTGCATCCGCAAAAATGACCTGGAGCCATCTTTCAAGATGCTGTCGAGGGTGTCGAGGATCCAACAGCAGCTGATCCAGTCATGGAGTGTGCTTTCTACGCTGACTCCAGCTGAATATATGGAGTTCCGCGACAAGCTTGGCCATTCGTCAGGATTCCAATCCTACCAGAACCGTTTGATCGAATTTGCTTTGGGGCAAAAGCAATCCCATGTTCTATCTGTTTATAAGCACGATGCCGACCTGTATAAAATCATGGAGGATGCGCTGCACGAACGCTCAATTTATGATGCGGCGATCAGTGCGATGGCGATGCGCGGCCTGCCGATAGATGATTCGGCCCTAAATCGTGATTGGTCTGCACCATACGAGCCAAATGCCAGTGTTGAGGAAGCATGGCTGACGGTGTATCGTAATGTCGATCAATATTGGGATTTATATGAGCTAGCGGAGAAGCTGGTCGATATCGGCAGCCAGCAGCAGCTATGGCGTTTCAACCATATGAGTACGGTTGAACGAATTATCGGCCACAAAACTGGAACAGGCGGCTCTGCCGGTGTATCCTATTTGAAAAAGGTCGTAGACCACCGATTTTTCCCTGAGCTATGGACCTGAGGACGAAGCTATAAAATAAGGCTGATTACTAGAGATTGTTGTTAAAATCCTAAAGCCGATTTTAACGTATATAAAGCCATTTTGCTGGTCGGTATTAAGTTTGCATGCTCTTTTCTCTTTATAAAGGAGTCAAGGATGCAAAGAAAAAGTTCATTCATTCTATTTTGTAGTCAATAGTTTGAGAAAAGAGCTTAAAAGAAAGAAGGAAACAGTATGGGAAATTGGACTGATATTTCGCAGGTTTTAAATGATAAAATTCCTGTTTGGCCGGGAGACACTCCATTTCATTATGAAGTGAGCTGGGGAATGGAAGAAAGCGGCTCCGTGAATGTTGGACAGGTGACAATGAGCACGCATACCGGCACACATATCGATGCCCCTTTCCATTTCGAAAACGATGGAAAAAAAGTGATCGATCTGGACTTTAACCTTTATATCGGTCCTGCAAAGGTCATCCATTTGCAAAATCCAGCCAGTATCGGAGTTAAGGAAGTAGAATCTTTGGATTTGCAGGGAGTCAAGCGTTTGTTGATCCGTACGGACGCGTGGCAGGATAAGACTGTGTTCCCGGAATCAATTCCGCATATCGAGCCGGAACTGGCTGCTTATCTTGCTGAGCAAGGAGTACAATTGCTTGGCCTTGACCTGCCATCGGTCGATCCATTGGATAGCAAGGAACTGAGTGCCCATCATGAATTGAACAACCAGGGCATTCATATCCTTGAAGGACTGGTGCTTGATAAAATTGAACCAGGAGAATACGAGCTCGCTGCTCTGCCTCTGCCGCTGGAACAGGCAGACGGCAGTCCTGTCAGAGCTGTGATCCGTGAAATTAAATAAAGTTAGATGAGGGAGGCTGCCATTTGGTGCAGTCTTTTTTTTGTCGAAAATTTTAGATGGAAATGTGTTGACCATATTGGTCAATGGGGAGTAAGATGTAATTGACCGATGTGGTCAATAAGAATTTAAGGAGGGCGTTATGTCTTCAAAATTTTTAAGCTTGAATCCTGAAAAGCAAGAACGAATTCTGAACGCCGCTCTAAAGGAGTTTGCCCTGAAAGGATACGGAAATGCATCCACGAATGAAATCGTCAAATCAGCAGGCATCTCGAAGGGCCTGCTTTTCCACTATTTTAATAACAAGAAAGAACTTTATCTGTTCCTTTATAACCACTTCGCCGATGTAATGGTAGAAGAGTTCTTCAATGAATTGGACCTAGATGAACGCGACATTTTCGAACGGATGAAAACGCTGATGATCCTGAAAAATAAACTGATGGCGAGGCATCCTGAGGTATTCGACTTCATGGTGGCGGCATCCATGGAAAGCACTGAAGAAGTAAAGGAGATATTGAATAACACAAATACAGAGCTAATCCAGTCAAGCTATAGTCGATTATTCGAGAATATCGACATCACCATGTTCAGAGATGGAGTCGACATCCAAAGAGCCATCAATATCATCATGTGGACGCTCCAGGGGTTTAGCAACCAGGAATTAGAAAAAGCCAAAAAGCTGAACAAAGCACATCACGACTTTGATGAAGCATTCAAAGAAGTCGAAGTGTATATTGAGATGATGAAGAAGGCTTTTTACAAGAATGTCTAAGAAAAAGAGAATGAAGAGCTAAAGAAAAAGTATCTGGGAGGGTCTGGCATGAACGTGATTGAGATTAAAAATCTGACGAAATTGTACGGCAAGGCCAGGGGAATTGAAGATGTTAGTTTCAATGTGAAGGAAGGGGAGATTTTCGGGTTCATTGGCCCGAATGGCGCGGGGAAATCAACGACGATCAGGACGTTGCTATCATTGATTTACCCAACGAGCGGCAGCGCGACGATATTTGGTAAAGATATCATCACTGCAGCTCCGGAAATCAAAAAGGATATCGGCTACCTGCCATCTGAGGTATTTTACTATGACAATATGAAGGTCATGGATTTGCTCAAGTATTCAGCCAGCTTTTACAAGAAGGACTGCACCAAAAGGATCAAAGAGCTTGCTGACATAATGGAGCTCGACCTAACAAAGAAAATCGATGACCTTTCGCTTGGGAACAAAAAGAAGGTGGGTATCGTCCAGGGGCTTCTTCACGAACCGAAGCTGATCATACTCGATGAACCGACGAGCGGGCTGGATCCGCTCATGCAGCAGAAGTTCTTTGACCTTCTTGAAAAAGAAAACAAGAAAGGCGCGACGATTCTGTTTTCTTCCCATATTCTCAGCGAGGTGCAAAGGCTGTGCGACAAGGTCGCAATTATCAAAGACGGCCGGATTGTCACCGTCGAGAAAATCAGCACGTTAAAAGAAAACACTTACAAGAAATTCAAAATCGAAACCAATTCCGTAATCGATAAAAACCTTTTCAATTATTGACGGTGTGAACCAGCTTGAGCAGGATGGTGGATCGGTCAGCTTCCTCTTCAGAGGCAACATCAATTCCATCATGAAAAAAATTGCTGAAATTGAGATTGCGAACCTCTGGGTCGAGGAGCCTGACCTGGAAGAGATCTTCATGCACTACTATGAAAAGGAGGAATAGGTAATGAATATATTCCTTCATGAACTGAAGGCATACCGTAAATCGACAATTATATGGACCTTGTCGTTGGTGGCGATGGTCGTGTTGTTTTTATCTATGTTTCCTTCCTTCTCAAAGGATGCGGAAGAGTTCAAGAAGCTGCTTGAAGGCTTCCCGGTAGAGTTGAGGAAAGCGATTGGACTTTCGGTTGACAGCATCGCGACATTGATTGGTTTTTTCTCCTATGCATTTTTGTACTTGAAGCTGGCGGGCGCCATCCAGGCTATGAATCTTGGAACCTCGATTCTATCAAAGGAAACGCGGGAGAAGACAGCTGACTTTCTGCTGACTAAGCCAGTGACAAGGACTCAGGTAGTCACTTCCAAACTGTTGGCAGCGCTGGTTTCTCTGGTTATCACCAACATTATTTTTATCGCAGCAACTTTCGTGATGGCAGCTATTGTTGAAGGGGACGATTTTAACAAAGAAGCTTTGTTCATGATCGCTATCTCCCTGTTCTTCATCCAGCTTATGTTCATGGCACTGGGAATTATCGTTTCGGTAATTTTTCCAAGAATTAAATCGGTGATTTCAGTATCGCTCGGTACTGTTTTCGGATTTTTCATGCTCGGGATGATCAGTCGACGACTGAAGATGAAGCATTAAGATATTTGACGCCGTTCAATTACTTTGATTCAACGTACATCACACAACATTCAAGCTATGAAACTTCATTTGTCATAGCCGGGGTAATTTTTATCATCGCTGCAGTCTCGGCCAGCTATTATTTTTACGCAAAAAAAGATGTCCATTCCGTTTAGGGAGGAGGGAAAGTCATGAATCTTTTTAAAAGGGAAATGAAAGCAAATCGCAAGTCGCTCATCATTTGGAGTATCGGTGTCATCTTCATGGTCGCCGCGGGCATGGGCAAGTACTCAAGCCTGGAAGGGACCGGGCAATCGATGAATGCGCTGATGGCCGATATGCCTAAATCGCTGCAGGCCATCATGGGAACGGGTTCACTTGATCTGTCAACACCGATTGGTTATTACGGAGTCATATTCTTATACCTGGCTGTGATGGGAGCCATCCACGCAGCGATGCTCGGCTCGAACATCATTGCCAAGGAAGAGCGTGACAAGACGGTCGAGTTCCTGCTCGTCAAACCAGTTTCGAGAACGAGGATGATAACCTTCAAGCTTTTAGCCGCTTTGGTCAATATCCTGATTTTCAATATTGTGACCTTCGCTTCTTCTGTGGGAATGGTCCAGAAATATGGGGAAGGTGTGAACGTGACCGGGGATATCACCATGCTGATGATCGGGATGTTTATTCTGCAGCTGATCTTCCTGGTTATCGGAACCGCAATCGCTGCTATCTATAAAAATGCGAAAAAAGCCACATCGCTGGCAACAGGAATCCTGCTTATCCTTTTCATTTTATCGATAGCAATTGATATGAATGAAAAGCTGGATGGGTTGAAGTTCCTGACTCCATTTAAATATTATGACGCAAAGCTAGTTTTGGAGGAAGGCGGCTTCGAACCGCTTTATCTGACACTGTCCGCTTTGTTGCTGCTAGGGTTCACAATCGTGACCTACGTGTTTTATCGAAAAAGAGATATGAATGTTTAATCCCGGGCAACCGGGATTTTTTGTAGTTAAGGAAACTATAAAATTTTTGAGTTCTGGATAACTTCATGAAGTTTCTTAATCCAGCTCCAGCGCCTAGCCCCTCGAGACGCTTCGGTCCGACCAATGAAGTCAAAGAACGACTTCACTGGTCGGCCCTCCAGCGCTTGTCGGGGCTGATCGAGGCGCTTGCGCTTTTTGTTCTGGAATAGAGGATGGATGCCATGTGGTCGATATAATCACGAAAGTGGTCAATATAATCATAAAAGTGGTCGATATAATTGAAAAAGTGGTCGATATATTCAAAAATCCGCTGATAAAATTCAAAAAGTGGTCGATATATTCAAAGATTCGCTGATATAAGTCAGAACGTGAAATGATTCAAGCGAAAAATGCTTCCACAGGAGTGTGAACTCTAACTATTTGTCGCAAAATAAAACGAATTCGGTACAACTTCTGTATATTTTCCTCCATTTTGCAGTAGGGTGGGTCAGTTCTTGCCCATCCTGGTGATTCGAAATTCACTGTCTGCTCCTTCGTTCACATTTTAGTAAAAAAACTCCCATCTTCCTCTGAATTTAGGATGCTATACTTTAAATATGTTAAAAACTGCACATACCTAGTTAATTCAACTATAGGATAATCAAAATATTACTAAAGATTAGGTGAGCGGAATGGATGAAAAGAAGGTCATTGTTGTTGGCGGCGGGATTACTGGACTCGCGACAGCATATTATCTCCAAAAAGAAGCAAGGGAGAAGCAACTGCCCATCAAAGTGAAATTGATTGAAGCAAGCGATCGCCTTGGCGGTGTCATCAGCACTGAGAAGCGGGACGCTTTGTCATTGAAAGAGGGCCGGATTCTATCATGCGAGAAAAATGAGTGCGATGAGATTGATAGAAGAAGTTGGCCTTAAAGATAAAATCATCTCCAATACTGCCGGGAAATCTTATATTTATGCGAGAGGCAAGCTTCACACGATGCCTGAGGGCTCTTTTATGGGCATTCCTACGAAGGTGACCCCGTTTGCGTTATCGGGATTATTTTCACCGCTGGGAAAATTGCGTGCGGCGGGGGATTTTATTTTACCGAAAGGCGAGCCGAAAGCAGACCAATCGCTTGGAGCCTTTTTCCGCCATCGGCTTGGCGACGAGGTGGTCGACAACCTGATTGATCCACTATTGTCAGGTATCTATGCGGGCGATATTGATGAACTCAGCTTGATGGCATTGTTCCCGAACTTCTATGAAATCGAACAGAAGCATCGGAGCCTTGTGATTGGATTGAATAAATCGATGCCAAAGCCGCTAAAAACAGCTAAAAAGCCGGGCTCCAAAAAAGGAATGTTCATCTCATTGTCGACGGGCCTCGAGGAGCTGATTCACCGTGTTGAAAGCCGACTGGAAGAAGGATCGGTCGTGAAAGGAACGGCTGTAAAAAAGGTAGTGAAAACAGGCAATGATTATCAAGTCCATTTTGAAACTGGAGATGTTGAATCAGCAGACAGTGTCGTCATCACGACGGACCATTTCCATGCGCAGCGCATGCTATCGGAATACTCATTCATGAAACAATTCAAAGAAATGCCATCCAATTCGGTGGCAAATGTTGCGATGGCATTTCCGAAATCGGCAATTGAAAAAGATATCGATGGAACAGGCTTCCTCGTTTCTAGAAACAGCGATTTCCGGATCACCGCATGTACGTGGACACACAAGAAGTGGCCTGGCACATCTCCTGAAGATATGGCATTGCTCCGCTGCTATGTCGGCAAACCGGATGACCAGGAAGCAGTCGAACTATCTGACGAGGAAATCGTCGAACTGGTGTTGAAAGATTTGAACAAGACGATGAATATCACTGAAAAGCCAATCTTCCATGTCGTAACGAGATGGAGAAAAGCGATGCCGCAATATACTGTGGGGCATCTTGAAAAGATTGCCAATGTCAAAAAGCAACTCGACGAGGAACTCCCTGGTGTCTTCCTTGCCGGAGGGTCATTTGAGGGAGTTGGCATCCCTGGTTGTATCGACCAGGCAGAGGCTGCAGTGGAGAAAGTAATACTCTATCTGGGTTAATATTATTCATTCCGCTATCTTTTCACAGGTAGCGGTTTGTACTTTTATTAGGCGGATAACCAAATACTTCTTTTGAAAAGTCGGAACCTTCTGTAAAATAGAACTATAAGGATAAAAAAGTTTGGAGAGATCTCTATGCGGAGTAGTTTTCCAATATTCGGAAAAGATGATGAAACAATCTATAATCCTAATGAACTGCTAAGTTTATTTTTAGATTGCACGGCTGATGGATTTGCTATTGTCGATATGGAGAATCGATTTTTGAGAATCAACCATAAGTATACGGAAATTTTCGGCTATACAGAAGAAGACCTGATTGGGAGAACATTTTATGAGTTTTCAAATCCAGATTTCGTCCCAGGAATCATTTCTCAAGTAAAAAACGGAAAAGCTTTTACCAATATGATAACGAAGCGATTCCATAAAGATGGATACATGCTGGATATTGCAGTCTCTTATTCTCCTTTCCGAAATAAACATGGGAAAATCATAGCGATCATTGCAATTTACCGTGACATCACCAAAATAGTGAGCATGGAGCATGAACTAAATAGAACCAGGGAATTGTATGAATTGATCACCGAAAATACGACTGACATGATCAAGGTGATTAATAAGGACAAGGTGATTGTTTACGCTTCACCCTCACATGAAAAAGTGATCAGTCTGAAGCCGGACCAAGTTGTAGGAAGAAGCCTGAGTGAATTTTTGTCTCCTGAGGAAGATGCCATTCTTGATAAAAAGCTGGCGGAAATTATCGAAACAGGCGAACCACAGATTTTACGGAAGAAGTTTACGACTTGTGAGCAAATTACCGTTTACACAGAGTACAATTTTTCACCGATATATAATGAGAACAAAGAGATAGAGTCCTTTGTCAGTGTCGGCAGGAATATTACGGACCGGGTCAGGCAGGATGCGACCATCCGGAATCTTGACAGGCTTTCTATCACCGGGCAGCTGGCAGCGGGAGTGGCTCATGAAATCCGCAACCCGCTGACTTCGTTGAAGGGGTTTTCGAAGCTATTGCAGACATGCTCGATAAGAAGAAGCAAGCGGATTACCTTGCCATCATCATGAATGAACTCGATAGGATCGATACGATTGTCAATGAGTTTATGTCACTGGCAAAGCCTCAGGCGGTGCAGTATGTAAAAGAAGATCTGAAGTCAATCCTGGACAGCACAATTAACATCATTCATCCGCAGGCACTAATGCATAATGTCCAAATCATCACTAATTACCCAGAAGAGAATTGCAAGCTGTCATGCAATTCACACCAGCTAAAGCAAGTATTTCTTAACTTCCTGAAAAATGCGATTGAATCGATGGCTGAAGGCGGAAATATCTATATCGACCTTCAGATGAAAGAACCGGATAAAGTACTTGTAAGCATTGCCGATGAAGGAACAGGCATCGAATCGGACCGGCTACGATATCTTGGAACGCCTTTTTATACCACAAAGGATAAAGGAATCGGGCTTGGACTGACCGTCAGCAATAAAATCATCCAGGAGCATAATGGCACGATGAAGATTGTCAGTGAAAAAGGCAAAGGGACGACAGTGATTGTTGAATTGGATTGTTTGGAGACATAGGCAAATGAAAAAGCGGCTTCCCGATGGAGCCGCTTTGTTCTTATTCCTCTTCTTTGTTGAACCATAATGGATCGTTATTATCCTCTTCCCCATTATAGTTAATGAAAATTTCTTCCCCGGCGCTGATATCACGATAGGCATAGAAATCAAATGTGTGATTGTCGAAATTGATTTCATAAGTTGCGTTAGGCTCGTATGAGTGGTTGAATAACATTCCATATCCGAGAAGTATGGCAGAATGATTAATGCCATACTCGAAGGCATAATCCGCCAGCGCCGTTTTCTCTATATGGACATGCTGGTCGTTCGGATAGGATAGCACCGGAGCTCATGGATTAATTCGCCTTTTGCAATATCACGCTTTGCGAAAACCCCTCTATTGAATTCACCATCGCTAATTTCAGAAGTTTTAACTTCAATCATTTTTTTCACCTGCTCGCTCTATTACTTTGTTGTTTGTACCCTTTTAGCATGACGGTTTTTAGGAAAAAATGCAAACTTATATAAGATTATTATTCATTCATAAGAATTCACCAGCACGACTTATTCAATAATTTGCTAGGTCCGGCGCTAATTCAATTTATCTTCTCTGAAAAAAGAAGAACTGGCAATTGAGGCCAGTCCATTCTTATTTTTTCGCGATTTTTGAAGGGTTATTGATTTTGTAAGCTACTGATACATCGAGAAGCATAGACTCGTCTTCTACGTCCTTACCTTTTGGAAGGCTTTTTTTGACGATCTTGCCGTCGAATTCAAGCTGCTGCCCAGGCTCCAGTTCGTGCTTTTTCAGTGTTTTGCTGTGTGAGCCCCATGCCAGGCCAACCTCAATTGGTTCCGCCTGTTCAATCCGGACATTCTCGAACACGACTACTTCGTCATTATCCTCATTGAAATGGTTCCAGCTTAGTGCAAACTGCTTCACCGTCGCGGTAAAATGAACCTTTTCCTCTGGGAGCACTAATTTGGTAGCCTTTTCCTTTTTTGCTTTTTCTTTTTTTGCAGGTTTTTCTGCTGTCACTGTTGTTTCTGCAGAAGATGCTGCTTTAGGTTTCTTTGTCTTCATCCCAACAGCTGAGTTTCCATCACCGGGAGCTTGCTGGATGATTTCCTTACCAAAGCTGGAAGACTGCATCTCCTTCAGGTACGCAGGATGAATACAAGTTAAGGTCCCATCTGGAAATTCAATGACAAGGGTATTAAATTCCGCCGTTTCACCAAAGATCTCATACCCTTTAATTGTAACAAGACAATGCTGGTATCTATCCTTATACCAAAATTCTTTTTTTGTACTGAGTCCCCATTCTTTTACCTTTTCGAAATAATCAGATTCATCCTCAAATTGTTCATACATGCCTTTAGGCGGGATATATTGGGTTAAATAGGATTGATTAGAGCCTGCAGCTGAATTTGCCATGTGCGCACTTCCTTTCAAGACTATTTTACATTTTGCTTGGCAAGAAAAAAGTGTGAGAGTTTCTTAGGCCCATACACCAACCCCGCCGTAAAACAATTTGTTTTTAATAGATGACTGCCCTTCCAAATTGACTGCTTGCTGAATTTATTAATAATAGGAAAATTTTGCATAGTGGTGAAATCAAAAGTATGCAAGGAGGAGCATTGTGAGTACTGAATATGTTGAAAAGATGTTAAAAGATATACAGGTGAAAAATATAGAAAATGGCGATGTTGAGGTGATCAATAATTCTCCACTGGAGATGATTGGGAAGGGCCGACAGGGGGCGGTGTTCCGTTACTCAGATGAAATCTGTATAAAAGTATACGGGAACAAAGAAGACTGTGAACGTGAGCACTATGCCATGTATTTGGGACAAAAATCGAATTCGTTTCCGCTTTTGTACGCCGCTGGGGACAATTATATCGTCATGGAAACTATAAAGGGAGTCGATTTACGCGAATACCTTCAATCCCAGCCTTTGACGGAGCAGCTCTCATATAAGTTGATAGAATTGCTGATAACATTTAAAAAGGTTGGATTTGACAGGATCGACCATCACAAAAGGCAAATTTATATTCAGCGGGACGGCAATTTAAAGGTCATTGATGTGGGGAGGACAGTATGGAGAAACCGTGTATATCCATATCCGCGTAAATTATTAAACTCACTCGGAAAAGAGAACAAGGCAAAATTTTACACCACGTAAAATTGCTGGCACCCGAGCTTTATGAAGAATGGGAGTACTATATGAGGATGGAAAACTTATCACGGGAAATTTATCAGCTCTTGCTTAAAAAGAAATCGGATAAAGATGTACTGAGTACTCTAAGCAAGAAGGTCTTATTGACAACTGATGAACAGGCACATGTAAGCCAGCTCGAAAGCCTTATCAGGAAGGTTTTTAAAGAGGAATGGGTGAAAACAATGCTGGCTAAAGGGTATGAGCCGGACCGAGTGATGGAGGCAATCGATAAACATTGGGAAAGAACAGAGAAAAGGTTTGCTAAAGGAACAGATATTGACAAAGGAACTGATAAAAATAAAGATTGATATCTTAGTTTCATAAAAGAGTCAAGAAACAAGAATCAAGCGGAATAACATTCAGAGTATCTGTTCAGGAGGTGCCCAATTTTTTTTCGAGGAGCTACCAATATGAAAGTTTTAGTGATCTGGAGGTTGTTAACTGTCGGCGGGGTGAATGCAGGCTGGAGGAACCGGGCGATATTTTTTAAAAAGCATGGAATTGATACCGAATTTTTATACACGACTGATCATGGAGGGCTTCACATCATGAAGGATATTGCTCCCGTATACTTAACGAAGGATAAACGGGAAATTGTCGATATCATCCAGAGAAACAAATATGATGCGATTATTGTGGTGGATACGGGTGCTGCCTATAAATGGCTTGAAAAGGCTGATTATTCAGGACCAGTCATCATAGAAGCCAGGACACCAGAGATCATCAAGCTAGAGCCACATATAAAATCGTTCAACGGAATTAAACCTGTATCAATCATCGTCCCATCGAATTATCAAAAAAGACTTGTATCCATCCTGACAGAAGCAGCACCAATCAATGTCATCTACAACGGAATCGATACTTCCTTTTTCAAGCCAATGGCTGAGTCCGAGATTGACTTTAACAGCGTTCCGCTGCTGCCCGAAAACAAGAAAGTCATCGGCTGGATTGGCAGGCTTGATAAGCGTAAAAATTGGCCAATGCTCATTGAAGTTGCTAAACAAATAAAAAGTGAGCGAGATGACGTGGAAATTTGGGTAATTGGAGGCGCGCAGAGTGTTCAGAGGGAAGAGTTTGCAGCAAAATGGAAAGAAGAAAATCTGACTGATATTGTTAAGTGGTTCCCGGTCATCCCGTACCAGCAAATGCCCCACGTTTATGCGAAAATCCGAAAATCTGGCGGATGTACACTGGCTACTACTAAATCAGAATCGTTCGGCAATACATTTATTGAATCAATGGCCTGCGGTGTCCCGGTGGTTGCATCCAATATGAGACCTGTCACGGAATTGGTTATTCAGGGACAAACCGGTCAACTGTATCGGGGACAAAATGTAGATGATGCAGTAAGGCAGCTTTATAACATCCTTGACCACCCTGAAATGCATAAAAAAATGTCGAGCACAGCCACTAAGCATGTACAAGAACATTTTGCGATCGAAGTAGTGGCAGAGGAGTATATTGATTTATTATACGAAATCGTCCACGGTGATAGCACGGGGGTGAAAAGGCCATGATCAAGCCTGTAGCTTACCGCGGGAAATTGGAGGGCAAATCCAACGCGCACCTTATCACCTTTGACGATGGCAGGAACTACGTTGTCAAATTTTTTCAGGAAGGGTTTGAAAAGACCCTGCCAAATGAGTGGGTTTCCTATTGTTTGGCCAGATATCTGGGACTTCCTGTGCCCTTCGCCCAGATAGTCGAAATACCGAAAACTTTCATTTCCAAGATTCCCGAACTCTCTCAAATGACTGCTTCCCAGTATCAATTTGCATCCCTCTATGTTCCCGGTTGTCTCGATGGCCATCAGGTTTCCGATGTGCCAGGCATTATCAACCAAGAGATACTGGCGGGCATCATCGTGTTTGACTATTGGCTTAGCAACCGCGACCGGACGCGCAAGAATATTCTATTGGAGGAAGAATCAGCTGACTCTTATCGTTTATGGATGATCGACCAGGCAGAAATCATGGGATCATATCATTGGAAGCTTTCTGATCTGGAAAAATTGAGTAACCAAATGATAAAAAGCGCTACCCACAAACTTATGGCGAGTTTTGTGGAGGATGAGTCGGAATTTCCCAACTTTATTGAACTTATCCAGACAATCCCTATTTTCTTGATAGAAGAAATAGTATCAATCATCAGATGACTGGCAGGTCTCGAAGGATGAGAAAAAAGCCATTGTCACTGCATTGGTGAAGAGGCGGAAAAAACTTTTGCCAAAGGTGATAAAGCAATTTACCAAAAAAGTATATTTGCCATTACGTAAAAAGCGTGACTGACTCCTTGCCTTTTGGCCGGGAGTTTTTTGTTATGAACCACCATATTTTCCTATCGTTATGGAGTCTATTTTCAGAATGATAGGCCTTTAACGTGACCGGATTCTCTCCTATTGAATATAAAAGACTATGGAATTAAAAAGGGAGGCAGCATATGAGAATCCGTAAAGCGATTATCCCGGCAGCTGGACTCGGGACACGATTTTTGCCGGCAACAAAAGCACAGCCTAAGGAAATGCTGCCGATCGTTGATAAGCCGACAATCCAATATATAGTAGAGGAAGCAGTCGCCTCAGGGGTCGAGGAAATCATTATCATCATCGGCAGAGGAAAACGATCGATAGAGGATCATTTTGATAAATCCTATGAATTGGAGGATGCATTATTAAAAAAGAATAAGCTTGATATTTTAGAAGAGGTCCAGAATATTTCAAGCCTGGCAAATATCTATTATGTCAGGCAAAAAGAAGCGCTGGGACTGGGTCACGCCATTCTTTGCGCCAGAAGTTTCATCGGCAATGAGCCGTTCGCCGTTTTGCTTGGCGATGACATCGTAATGTCCGAAACCCCATGCTTGAAGCAAATCATCAATGTATTTGAATACTGCAATAGCTCGGTCGTAGCCATTCAAAGTGTTGCTGATAGCGATGTCAGCAAATATGGGATCATCAAGCCAAAGGGGGGTAACCTCGAGCCGAATCTCTTCTATATCGACTCGCTGGTAGAAAAGCCGGCGAAAGATAAGGCCCCTTCAAACTATGCGATTATGGGCCGTTATGTACTGAGGCCGGAAATATTTGATGTGCTAGCTGATCTGCCAGCGGGCCTCGGCGGCGAGCTGCAGCTGACCGATGCGATCAATGAGCTTAATAAACGGCAGGCAGTCCTGGCATATAATTTCGAGGGCAAGCGATATGACATTGGGGATAAAATTGGTTTCATCAAGGCAACGATGGATTTTGCGGTTCAAAGAGAAGATACCAGGGATGACGTCATTCAGTATTTAAAAGATGTATACGAGATGATGGGCATGAAGAGAGTGGTTGACTGAAATGAAGGTGGCTGTACTTGGAACAGGTTATGTAGGATTATCCACTGGAGTCTGTCTTGCTGAAATCGGGCACGAAGTAGTTTGCATAGACGTTGATAAAAGGAAAATAGATACCCTCAAGCAAGGAAAGTCCCCAATTTATGAACCAGGACTTGAAGAGCTTCTCGTTCATAACTCCTCTGAAGGCAGACTGGCTTTCACTACCTCACATCAACAAGGATTAAGTGAAGCAGAAATCATAATCATCGCCGTCGGTACACCCCAGAGTGATGATGGGCAGGCAGATTTGAGCTTTCTTGAGCAGGCCGCAAAGGACCTAGCTGGACATATCGTCCGGGATTGTATTGTCGTAATTAAAAGTACAGTGCCGGTTGGCACGAATGAATATGTGAAACAGCTGTTACTTGGGCAGTTGAAAAATAATTGTGAAATCAAGTTGGTCTCCAACCCGGAGTTTCTGCGGCAAGGATCAGCCATCCAGGACACATTGAAAGCAGACAGGATTATCATAGGCTCTGATGATGAGGGTGCTTCTGAAAAAATCCAGGAGATGTACCGGCCTCTGGATGTGCCGTTATTATTGACGGATGTAAGAAGCGCTGAAATGATCAAATACGCTTCTAATGCTTTTTTGGCAACGAAGATCAGCTTTATCAACGGAATCGCCAATCTTTGTGAAGCCGTAGGAGCAGACGTGGAGGATGTAGCGAAAGGGATGGGCTGCGATAAGCGGATTGGAGCAGCTTTTTTAAAAGCAGGAATAGGGTATGGCGGCTCTTGTTTTCCAAAGGATGTAAAAGCGCTGCTGCACACATCCAGGAAGCAAGGGATTCCATTTTCATTATTGGAAGAGACGATTGCAATCAATGATCATCAGCAAGAGCTGCTTGTAGGAAAAGCATTGAAACGATTCGGAGAATTAAAAGGGAAGAAAATCGCCATGCTCGGCCTGTCATTCAAGCCGGAAACAGATGACATGAGAGAAGCACCATCGATAAAAATTGCACAGTCTTTAACTGCAGCAGGAGCTCGGGTTGCAGCCTACGACCCAGTTGCAGCCAGCAACGCAAGGGAAATCATTGGCGATGTTATCACGTATGCCGACTCAGCAATGGAAGCCGCAAAAGATGCTGATGCTTTGTTTATTGTCACAGAGTGGGAAGAATTCAAACAGCTTAATGTTGCAGCCCTATTGGATGTCATGAAGCAGCGAATCATCTTTGACGGCAGGAATTGTTTAGATGAAGTATTGCTCCAGGCCAGTGGGCGAATTGAATATTATCCAGTCGGGAGGCCGGCAGTTATTTAAAGAGGGGATGATTAAGTTCATTCCTTCTTTTGTTTGTTTTGTGAATGTTACTAACTTGCTAATGAGGTAATCATGAAAGGGGCTTTTTAATATAGCGGATCTGGGAATAGTAAGGGTGATTTAAAAAGCACTGGAGGGAACTGATTCGTGAAGTTTAATCCGCAAATTTTAAACGCCTTTTTTGGTTCGTTATTCGGCTTTATTACTATGTCTTATCTGGTACAGGCTGAACACCTGGTTATGTTCGACCGAGTTGTCATTGATACGGTACAGGGGCTCGAAGCAGAGGGGCTGACAGTGGCCATGAAATTCTTTACCTATATTGGCTCCTTAAAATTTATCGTCATCCTGACCATTCCAATTTTTTTGTTTCTTTTTTACGTGTTAAAACATAGGCTGGAGATCCTGGTTTTCCTGTCTGTTATTTATATTACACCGATTCTGAACAGGTTGCTAAAACTGTATTTTCAGCGTGCCCGACCAGATTTTAACATACTGATTGAAATAGGTGGATACAGTTTTCCGAGTGGCCATGCGATGAATGCTTTTTCTTTTTACAGCATCCTTGCTTACCTGCTCTGGCGCCATGTCCCAACCAGTATGGGAAGAATCGCTGTCATCATCTTCAGCAGCTTTATGATACTCGCTATTGGCATGAGCAGGGTTTATTTAGGCGTCCATTATCCAAGTGATATTATCGGAGGCTTTCTTGCCAGCAGCCTATGGGTCGCGGCTGTTATCTGGTTTTTTCAAAAATATAAAGAAAAGCTGGAAATACCAGCACGGGATCATTGACAATATACCCGTTTTTTTCGTTTCAACCGGCATGAGAACGGGAATGAAAATGAAAGACACCAAAATGGACAACATATCATATTTCTCTCACATTTATATTATATAAAGGATTAGAGCTGGGACTGGACAATAATGTGATTTGTTGAACAAACTTTCGAGGTGAGTTTATGTATAAAAAACAAGAAAGAGTGCTTATGTGGCTGGCTTTTACTGTGGCTGCTATCATGGGTCTGTCTTTTATCGGACGAATTTTTGCTGGATAGAAAAGGGGTATTGAAGAATGGGGAATGAAGAATCAGTTTTTTTCAGCCGTGTCTTGACGGAGCTTACATTATCCTTCCATATCATTTATGCCACCATCGGTGTGGGTATCCCGCTGATGATCATGATCGCTCAGTGGCTCGGAATCAAGAAACAAGATGAGCATTATATCCTGCTGGCAAGGAGATGGACGCGTGGCTTTGTCATCACTGTTGCGGTCGGAGTTGTGACGGGGACAGCCATTGGATTGCAGCTGAGCTTGCTGTGGCCTAATTTTATGGAACTGGCGGGTAATGTGATTGCGCTCCCACTGTTCATGGAAACATTCGCGTTTTTCTTTGAAGCGATTTTTCTTGGCATTTATCTATATACTTGGGACCGGTTTGAAAATCAGAAGAAACACTTGCTGCTATTGATCCCGGTTGCGGTGGGAGCTTCCTTTTCAGCTGTGTTCATCACAATCGTCAATGCGTTCATGAATGCACCGCAAGGCTTTGATCTTGTCAACGGACAGCTGGTCAACATCAATCCGGTTCTGGCGATGTTCAATCCAGCAATGCCGACGAAGGTTGCCCATGTGCTGGCGACTGCTTATATGACTTCAGCATTTGTACTCGCTTCGATTGGCGCATTCCGTCTTTTAAAAGGGTCGAATCATATCTACCATAAAAAGCGTTATTTTTAACAATGAAGATTGGTCTTATCTTTTCTATTGCCGCTGCGGTCATAGGGGATTTTTCAGGTAAATACCTCGCTGAATACCAGCCGGAGAAACTGGCGGCAGCGGAATGGCACTTCGAGACACATGAGGGAGCACCGTTGATGTTGTATGGTGTTCTTGATGATGGCGAAGTTAAATATGCTCTTAAAATTCCTTATGCCCTCAGTATTCTCGCTCACAGCGATCCTAGCGCAGAAGTGATCGGCCTTAATGAATTCCCTGAAGATGAAATTCCGCCATTGTATATCCATTATTTATTTGATGGAATGGTGACAATCGGGATGTGGATGATGGCCCTATCGCTCGTCTATGTTGTGGGTGTGTGGATGAAATGGAGTTTTATCAGGACAAGATGGTACCGCTGGCTGATTGTCTTCGGTGGACCGCTTTCAATGCTAGCTATTGAACTTGGCTGGTGGTTCGCTGAAGTCGGAAGGCAGCCATGGATCCTTCGAGGAATCATGAAGGTTGAGGATGCGGCAACCACGAGCGGACAGGTCGATTTGATGCTGCTCCTGTTTGCAGGTTTATACTTGATCCTGGCCATTGGCAGCACCGTTGTACTAACAAGGATGTTCCGGAAAAATACAGTTGAACAGGAACTGGCAGACAGGGAACTGGAGAAGGAAGGTGATTTTCAATGACACTTGAAATAATCGGGATTTCGGTTCTTTGGCTCTTTCTTTTTGGGTACGTCATCGTCGCCTCCATCGATTTCGGAGCCGGCTTTTTCAATGCATACAGCTTGTTCAGAGGAAAGCAGCATATCCTGACAGGGATCATTCAGCGCTATTTATCGCCTGTCTGGGAAGTCACGAATGTATTTCTTGTATTTTTCTTCGTGGGAATTGTCGGATTCTTTCCAAAAACAGCTTATTATTACGGAACAATCCTGCTGGTGCCGGCTAGCATTGGAGTTGTTTTGCTGGCGATCCGCGGAGCTTATTATGCGTTCACGACATACGGTGGATTGAAGCACAAGAGATATACGTATTTATATGGACTTACTGGCTTGTTCATCCCTGCCTCTTTATCGATCGTACTGACGATTTCGGAGGGAGGCTTTGTGGAAGAGACTGCATCGGGGGTAGAATTGGACTATTGGGCCCTGTTCACCAGTCCACTGACCTGGAGCATTGTTGTCCTGAGCCTGGCCGCTGTACTATATATATCTGCCGTTTTTTTAACGTGGTATGCGAATAAGGCACAGGATGAACCGGCAACAGAACTGCTGCGGAAATATGCCTTGATCTGGTCTGTGCCTGCAATCGTGACGGCAACAGGCATCATCGTGAACTTAAGGGCCATAACCCGGAGCATTACAGCAGGCTGGTTGATTTATGGTGGCTGTTTGCCATCTCCTTCATCCTGTTTTTAGGAACAGTGTATCTGATCGGGAGACGAAAGTCATACGGAGTTGCGTTCGGGCTTTTGACTGGGCAATTCTTTGTTGCTTTCTTTGCTTATGGAGTTTCCCATTACCCGTATTTGTTATATCCGTTTATCAGCATATACGACAGCTTTACAAATGAAGCGATGGCGATTGCACTCATCACCGCGTTCATTGCAGGACTGGGACTCCTGCTTCCGTCATTGTACTTACTGCTGAGATTGTTTTTATTTAATAAAGACTATGTCCAGGGAAGAAGGAACGACCACGTCTAGGAGGTGGAAAATGGCTGAATTTACAATGTTTTACGCACCTTTCATTGTCATTATCGCATCGATTTTCGCGTCATTTTGGCTGGCAGGGAAGGACGAAAAAGTGGAATGAATTCAAAAGAGCTGTCATCCTTTGTTAACGGTTGACAGCTCTTTTTACATTATGAAAGCTTGCGCCACAAAGAAGTACTGGATACTACAGAGTCATTTTCAATGATGGCATAGGCAGCATTTGTGATTGCTTCAGGCAGATTTTCGCCGGTACCTTTGAATTGGTTAAAAGCGGCCTCGGAAACTCCATTGGATGAGAAGTTGTAGCCCAATTTCTCCAGTCTCTCGACAACCAGCATCGCATGTACAAGGTTCTTTTTCGGCTGGAATTCGGAATCATTGAAGAATACTCCTTTTTCATAATCATACCAGCGATCCCATCGGTTAAGTTTCCATCCCAAAATCCTCCGTGCAATAGCATCTGTTTTAGTCATGTTTCTACCTCTCTCTCAATTATTGTTATATAACAGATTATTTAATAAGATTATATTACATAACAGAATCGATGTGCAATGACAAAGATTTAATTACGAAATTTTATTTTTAAAATTTGAGCATCTTAAAAATGGGGGTGACAAATATGAATGAAAAAGAAATCAGCCAGCCTAATGTCAGGTTGGGCGGGGAGATTGCTAAGGAAAAGGCCGCACGAATGGTGAGTTAGGCAATGACCAAGACATTAATTCTGGCAAAAGCCGTAAAAAATAAGAAAGAGGGATGGCCATGACAAACCGTAATGATAACCGCGAGCGTAAAAACAAATATCCTAACAATAAAGAGCGAAATATCTCCAAAGATGTGAACATTCGAAGTGACATGACCAAAAAGGATTTAAAGGAGTAACAGGAGGGGGGGATTTCCCCCTTCTTAAATCAATGCTTCAGCCAACAAAGCGTATGTATTAACCTTATCCTCGAATTTATGCAAGTTATTGATAATCATAAACTCTTCGGTCCTGTAAACTTCGCTAAGCCTCAAAAGTTCGTTTCTTACTTTTGTTCCAATGATCATCTGTTTACGATTTTCGATGATCTTAGACCGATCGCCATCTGTTAATGGAGTATTCTTCGCATCTTCCAGCGATGGAATACGCACAAGTACACTTAATTTCATTTTAACACCCGGCTATATGGTTGCTTTCTCCACTATGAAAACAAATTGTGAAAAGAGCTGGCCTTCAGTTTAATGACCACTAATTATAAAAAGTACACTAGAGCCCTTCTAACGGACAAAAATTGTGAAAAGGCCGGTGTTTTTGTCCGATAGAGCCCTTCTAATGGACACAAAAGGCGAATAAGCTATCCGGCTTGTCCAATAGAGCCTTCTTTCAGTATTCCCCGGCCGCACATACAAACTAGTCCCAGGGTAGCCACCGTAGCTCGATATTTTAAAAGCATTAGTTCTGTTCCATCATCAATATTAAAAAGCTCCCAGTGTTCAAACAGTCCATATATTATACTTTATATTCTCTCGTACATGTTTATCTGTCTCCATATGGGCTATAAGTAAAATAAGACACGAGAGGAAGGAGTGGCAACATGCAGAAAAGAAACTTAATTCTTTCATTCACATTGGGGACAGGCCTATTGCTTACCGGTTGCGGAGCCAATGAAGAGCCTCCGCCGGAAGAAGATCCGGTGATGGAACAGGATGAACAAGCTCCTCCGGCACCAGATGGAACACATGAATTGCCTGATGAACCAAGAGAAGGTACAACCGAGAATGACGAGGAATTAACCGAAGAAGAACAGCAGATCATCGAGGAGTCTACTGAAGAATAACGCAGGAACAGAACCTTAGAACCGTATCGGTACTAAGGTTTTTTTACAATTAAAGGAAAATGCAAATAAATGCTACAAGGAGAGAAGAAGGTTGAGAAAAGCTGTTTTACCGTTGATTATCATGCTTGCCGGGTGCTCTGGAGCTGAAAGTCCTCCTCCTGAATCGGAGCCATTCTCTGGCGAAAAACAACAAACTGAAACGCAGAGCTCAAAAGAAAATAGTGAATCAAAAGTGAAGCTTGATGCTCCCCATATATCTCAATTGCCTGAATTAGAACGGGGATGCGAAGTCACAACACTTGCTATGCTTTTACAGCATGCGGGCCAGGATGTTGGCAAGATGGAGTTATCAAAGGAAATCGACCGAGTTCCATTTGAAAAAGACGGCATGAGAGGACATCCGAGTGAGGGCTTTGTCGGCAATATGAAAACAATGGACAAGCCTGGTCTTGGAGTTTACCATGGCCCTGTAGCCGAATTGGGAGAAGCTTAACTTCCTGGAAAGATACTGGATCTGACCGGAGAAGAATTTAAAGAAGTGGAGAAACATGTTGCAGATGGCCGGCCAGTCTGGGTGCTGGTCCCAAGTACATTTGCAATTGTCCCAGAAAAGCACTGGGAAACATGGGATACGAAAAAAGGCAAGGAAAAAATCACTTACAAATGGCATTCCGTTTTGGTCACCGGTTTCGACGACAACAACGTATATGTAAACGATCCGCTCGGCGGTAAAAACGATAAGCTCTCAAAAGAAGAATTCATCGCAGGCTGGGAGCAGTTCGGAAAACAGGCAATCACTTACAAACGATAACAATGAAAAATGCTGTTCCTTCATTATTTGAAGAAACAGCATTTTTTTAAAGGTGAATGTTTTACTTTCCATCACTATCTGATTTATCATCATCCAGTTTGAAATCTTCATCCTCCACATCATTTTCAGTATCCTCGACCGGCGGTTCATTTTCCTGGTCAGTCTCAGCCGAACATCCACTAATAAAGAGCGCTAGCGCCAATGGGACTCCATAAAAAAGCTTCTTTTTCACAACAATACCCCTTTCTTCCAAACAACTCCGGTTTGGAAAGGATTATTAGTATTATTATCTAAAACATACCCGGTCATAATCCTGATAAACGTTCGAAGTTTTTTAGTGAAAATGAAAGCATATCAGCCTAAAAAGAACAGAAACTAAAGCCAGGGCTTTTAGTGAGCAGGGATTATATCTGTTCAAGTGGTGGAAACCGCGAACATATCACGTAGAAAAATTCTATAAGCCCGAAACGAGTGAGACTTCGCAAAAAGGTCCTATAGAAAGATTCTATAAGCCCGAAACGAGTGAGAACCCGCCAAAAGGTCCTATAGAAAAATTCTATAAGCCCGAAACGAGGGAGAACCCGCCAAAAGGTCCTATTCTATAAGCCCAAAACGAGGGAGAACCCGCGAAAAAGTCCCATAGAGGGTTTCTTATGCCAAAAAGCGAAATACAAAGGAGGTGATCATATGGCGAAAAAGAAACCTAAGCATGATACAGCTCTTCCGATAGCGGATATTGAATTTGCGGAGGAAAGAGGAAATGGTTTTGAAAAGGTAGCATTAAAATCTCAAAGGAAACATAATAAATGATTTGCTTCTGAATTTTATAGGATAGCCACGTGAAGTTTTTTAAAAAAATTGAAGACAAAAAAGAAAAAAAGAACTGCAGAGAAATCTACAGTTCTTTTTGGTATTTTTTCACGGGTAAATGCACTTTAGGTAAAATATAGCCGATTATAGCACCTATGAACGCGGGAATGATCCAGCCAAGTCCAATTTCGTATAGTGGGAGATACTCTACATATATTGACGTAACAGAATTGAATAATGAAATATTTATACTTGGCAGATTAGCGACTAATGCGCTATAGCCATCAAAAACACTCACGAAGAATGTCATCGCTATCGAAGCTGCGTATACGCTATGCTTATTTCCAAAGAGCGGTGATATCAGAGTTAATAAGATAAGGATGATCGCTAATGGGTACAGGAACATTAAAACCGGCACAGCAAATTGGATGATATTGTTCAAACCAAAATTTGCGATTGTGAAAGAAACGATGCAAAGAAGAAGCACAAACCTTTGATATGAAACCTTTGGCAAGAGATCATGAAAAAACTCGCTGCAGGCCGTGATTAATCCAATGCTTGTTTTTAAACATGCCAGAACAATAATGATAGCCAACAAGATTGCACCGAAGGACCCAAAATAATGCTGGGCGACTCCAGAAAAAATCTGTCCTCCATTCTCGAATGTTCCAATAGCCAATACGCTGGAAGCCCCCATATACGTTATAAGTCCGTATATCAGCATCATCAATGTCATTGCGAAGATACCTGATTTCAAGGTAGCCCTGGCAATATCCTTTGTGCTGGTTATTCCTTGGCCTTTAATGGCATTAATGACAACGATACCGAATGCCAGGGAGGCAAGGGCATCCATCGTATTATATCCCTCTTTGAATCCTGTGATAAAAGCTAAGTTTGTATAAGTTCCGTTTGGTTCTCCAAAGCTGCCCATTGGCTTAATGACGGAGATGCCAATTAATAAAAATAAAAACACGAGAAATGCGGGTGTAAGGTATTTTCCAATGTAGTCCATCACCTTTGCAGGATGCAGTGAGAAAAAGTAAACGATGGCAAAGAAAACGAAACTGAAAATCCCCAGCCACAAACCAGCTTGTCCTGGAGAAATATATGGTTCAAAACCAACGACGAACGGGACGGTGGCTGTCCGAGGAATCGCGAAAAAGGGTCCAATCGTCAAGTAAAGAACTGTCGCAAAGCCGATGCCGAAAACAGGGTGTACTCTGCTGGCTAGATCACGCAGGCCAGTGCTTCCTGAAAGGCCAATCGCCAATATGCCTAAAAAAGGGAGGCCGATGGCTGTTACCAGGAAGCCAATTAATGCTGGCCAGAAGTTTGTGCCTGCCAGCTGCCCTAATTGAATAGGGAATATTAAATTCCCGGCTCCAAAGTACATTCCAAAGAGCATGGTTCCAATCAGTGCATAGGTTGAAAATGGTATTTTTTGCTGCATAACACTTGTCTCCTCTTCTTGATGTTGTGAATTCTGGTTCAAGCACTCTTTTAGTTGGATCAGGAGAAATTTCTAAATATCCTGCAAAAGCAGGGAAGGGAATTCCTAACTAATGGAAGGATAGTTAAGACTTGTTCAATCTATCACAAATCAATGGAGCCATCTTTCTCATACAACCCAAAAGAAGAATAATACACACTACTATATATACTAATTCTTCACAAGTCAATTAAGTTTTTAGAATTTTTGAATAGAAGGAAAGCAGTTTAATAATGAAGTCTTCTTTCAAGGGATAAGACATCCTGCAGTTTAATTCGTTGCTTAAAAAATAAACTTTTACTTCGATACTAAGAAGTATGATTATGAGTTCAGAAGAGAATCTGATGTCGATCGAACAAGCAAAAGCCATTTTGAAGAATCTGGATATAGGACGGTATTTGACTAGATAAGAAATGAAAGCCATTGACTTTTTAATAAGTGTGGAGGATCAAAAGAACAGAAGTAGACTTGTTCCTGTTCAATTTTTTGAGTTAATTATATTAAATGGCTAGACTGGCTCTCAATAAGGATAGCTGACTTCGAGCATAAATAAGAACCTTGCGATTGCGCAAGGGTTCTTATATGAAGTAAATGGAAATTTAATATTAAATGACAAGGTATCTTGCAAAAAATAGAAACCCTTGAGCAGCAAGGTGTCCAATCGAAAAAGTTCATTCTATCTGGTAATTACAATCGGTCCGCTTTTAGTAAGGATGATGGTATGCTCACATTGAGCGACAAAGCTGTTTTCAGTTACATATGTCCATTCGTCGTTTTCATTTTGGAAGACTTCTTCCTCAGAAGTCGAGATGAACGGTTCAAATGCGATGACCATTCCATCTTTTAGAAGCTCGTCATCCCATGGTTCATTATAATTATAGATATGATCAGGCGCTTCATGGATGGTGCGGCCGATTCCGTGTCCGGTAAGGTTTTTGATCACAGTCAGGCCATTCTTTCTCGCAGTTGCCATAACTGCCTTGCCAAGTCCGCTTTTCTTCGAACCTGGTTTCGCTTTTTTTAATCCTGCTTCAAAGGCCTCGACAGCTGATTCGCATATCTTGGTTAAGATAGGATCACCTTCGCCAACGACAAATGAGATACCAGTGTCGGCGAAATAACCATTTTTAGAGCCGGAAACATCGATATTAACAATATCGCCTTCTTTGATCACACGGCTGCCTGGTATCCCATGTGCAACCTCTTCGTTCACACTAATACAGGTATAGCCGGGGAAATTGTATTCTCCCTTCGGTGCTGAAACCGCTCCGTGCTCTTCAAACAGCCTGCCCGCAATTTCATCAAGCTCCTTAGTGGTAATACCTGGTGCAGTCTTCCCGACCAATTCCTCACGTATCAATCCGACAATCCTGCCAATTTCCTTCAAGCCGTTAAAATCTTCTTCTGTTTTCGCAATCATAATATATTCCTTTCCAATCGCATCGATTTAAAAACTCTACGATTAGAGTATCCTTTTTGGTTATGAAAATCCATCCTTTAGGTTTGCGGATAATATAGGATGAATCTGTTGGCTGGCCACAGTGTCAAAATCCTGCATTCTATGAAAACGATAACAACATGATGGTATCAATATTTCACTCAATAAACCTAAAACTAAAAAATTGGTACCATAAGCAAAATTCGATGGCTTATAAATGTAAGCCCTTTTTTTTATGATAAAGGTACAAGAAAGACAACAGCAACTAAGGTGGTGAAGAAATGGAAGTCAAGATTCAACAGCCAGTCGAACAACAAGTCAGTGACACCATAATGGTAGAGCCTACAAAAAAAGAAAAATACAAAAAAATTAAAAAAGACAATCATTTCTCAAAAGTATTTGCAGGTGATGGCGCTTCTCGGTGTAGTGTGGATGTTCATCTTTAACTATATCCCGATGTATGGGTTAATCATCGCATTCAAGGAATACAGCATCATCAAGACAATCTCAGAAGCACCGTGGGTAGGATTGATGCAGTTTAAGGAATTCCTGCAGGATGAGAATTTCTGGATCGTCCTGAAAAACACTCTCGGAATTAGCTTGATTAAATTAATCATCGGTTTCCCGCTTCCAATCATTTTTGCTCTTTTGCTCAATGAACTTACATCAATGAAGCTTAAGAAAGCGGTTCAAACAATTTCTTACTTACCGCACTTTATTTCATGGGTTGTACTTGGAGGTATTTTGACAACATGGCTCGCAGATATCGGTGTCTTAAATGATATCCTGCTAGGTTTAGGGTTGATCAGTGAACGTACGAATTTCCTTGCTTCACCTGATAACTTCTGGCTATCGTCATTCTCTCGGATATATGGAAAGAACTTGGATGGTCAGCAATCATTTATCTTGCAGCAATTGCTGGTGTTTCACCTGAGCTATACGAGTCATCAACGATTGACGGAGCAAATCGCTTCCAAAAGATGTGGCATGTCACATTGCCGTCAATTCGCCCGACAATCACAATTCTTTTCATCCTTGCTGTAAGCGGTGTCTTGAATTCAAACTTCGACCAGATCTTGATTCTGCGTAACTCATTGAATGAAAGCGCCAGTAATGTAATTGATATTTATGTCTATCAGATGGGTCTGCAAAATGCCCGCTACTCATACGCAACAGCAGTCGGTTTATTGAAAGCAATCATTGCCTTTATCCTGCTCCTGTCTGCTAACAAGATTGTCAAGAAACTGAATGGAACATCTTTATTCTAAGGGGGTGGGGTTGTGTTTAAACTTTTTAAACGGAACCGGCGAACAACAAGCGAATACATCTTTGACAACATTAACATTCTCATCATGCTCTTTATATGTGCCATTACGATCTACCCAATCTGGTATGTTCTCGTCAATTCACTGAATGATGGTGTTGATGCTATGAGAGGCGGGATTTACTGGTGGCCTCGAGAGTTTACATTAGAAAACTACAAGGCTGTGTTTGAAACACCGGGTATTGTCACATCATTTGGGGTAACAATTGCCAAAACGGTTATCGGAACAATCACACACGTATTCTTTACAGCAATGGTTGCTTATGCCATTTCGAGACGAGACCTTTACGGCAGGAACTTCTACATGCTGGTCGGTGTCATCACAATGTTTTTCAGCGGTGGATTGATTCCTTACTTCCTATTAATCAGGGATCTTGGATTGTTTGATAACTTCCTTGTATATATCATTCCAACAATGTTTAACTTCTTCCATCTAATCATCTTTGTATCTTTCTTTAGGGAGCTGCCAACTTCTCTGGAGGAAGCAGCAAAGATGGATGGAGCAAATGACTTTATGATTTTTATAAAAGTAATCATTCCTCTGTCAATGCCGGTTATTGCAACAATCGCATTGTTCCAGGGAGTATACCAGTGGAACGACTACTTTGCCGGAGTCATCTTTGTAAATAATCCAGACCTGCAGCCAATACAGACGTATTTATACAAGGTTGTTGCTGAGTCCAGCTCAAATCAGATGATGACGAATGCAGCAGGATCGATTGCTACGAAGACAGTCACATCCCAGTCTATCAAACTGGCAACGATGGTTGTTACAACACTTCCAATCATGTTAGTCTATCCATTCCTGCAAAAGTACTTTGTAAAAGGAATGCTGATTGGATCAGTAAAAGGTTGATCTACTAAACTTCGATTTAAATTTTTCTTCATAGAAGAAATTTAAATAATCTAGGCTTCATTATTGATATGTCCTGCTTTATTCATGAAGGATACCCCCTTCTGACCTTGGGAAAGGCTGGTACTTAGGAAAAAAGCCTTTCCCGCTTTTTCGAAGCAGTGTACATTTAGTAATGTGGCCCAAAATAATAAAAAGAGAGAGGGTCAAAAAATGAGGAGAAAATTCTTATCCAAAGGCTTTTCATTATTGCTTGTTCTATCATTGGTTTTAGCACTGTTTTCAGGCTGTTCCAGCAAGACAAATGAAAACGCTTCCGATGAAAAGGACTCGGATAAACCAAAGGCAACAGCTGATGCACCTGGCTGGCAAGGAAATAAGGATCCAATTACATTTGATTGGTACGTTAACTTTTCATGGTTCGCGCATAAGTGGGGCGACGATGCTGTTTCCAAGTATGTAACGGATAAAACTGGTGTGTCAGTTAACTTTATCTCACCAGCAGGTAACGAAGCAGAGAAAATGAACACGATGATCGCTTCTGGCAAGCTTCCTGATTTCATCACAATCGGCTGGTGGGAAGATGCTGTTAAGAAGATGATTGAGGGCGAGCTTGTCCTTCCATTAAATGAACTTGCAGATCAATATGATCCCTATTTTTATAAAGTAGCAGACGGAACCAAGATCGAATGGTACAAACAAGAAGATGGCAATACGTATGGATATCCAAATGCTTCTTCATCACCAAAGGATTTTGACAAATATAAAGACCTTAAGCCTTCTAACCAGACTTTCCTTGTTAGAAAAGATATGTATGAGGCAATTGGCAGCCCGGATATGAGCACACCTGAAGGATTCCTGAAGGCGCTTGAAGATGCTAAGAAGAAATTCCCTGAAGTGAATGGAGCACCATTGATTCCATTCGGATTGAATGAATTTACTGATGTAGGAAACACTTCATTAGAAGGATATTTGCAGAACTTCCTTTCTATTCCAATGGAGAAAGACGGTAAGGTCTATGACCGCAGCAGGATCCTGAATATCTTGCATGGTTAAAGACTTTCAGAGCAGCAAATGACAAAGGACTTCTTGCGAAGGATATCTTTATCGATAAGCGTCCACAAATGGAAGAAAAGATTTCACAAGGCCGTTACTTCGCAATGCTTTACCAGCGCAGTGACCTTGCAGCACAGCAGCACGCATTGTATGCAAAAGATCCTAATTCAGTGTATATCGCAGTTGACGGACCGGCGAACTCTAATGGAGATGACCCAGCATTAGCAGGTGACAGCATCTCAGGCTGGACAGTTACGTTGATTTCTAAAGACGTTAAAGACAAAGAAAGAGCTATTCAATTCCTGACTTATATGATCAGTGAAGAAGGACAAATGGACCTTTACATGGGTAAAGAAGGCGAAACGTATGACATGGTGAACGGCAAGCCTGAATTCAAGCCAGAGGTATTGGACCTATTAAATAAGGACCGAGCAGCATTTGACCAGCAGTATGGAGCTTCATTCAAATACTGGATGCTGATGGATACAAACATGAGCCTTGCGTGGGCACCGCCTGCTTCTGAACCATTCAAGCAAATGGAAGACTGGACAAAAGGAAAGACAGTCAGCTATGCAGAATTTGATGGCATCAGCCCAACTGGAACTTCTGCAGAAGGTGTAGCAGCAAGCAAGATTGCACAGGAATGGGGCAAGACACTTCCAAAGCTTCTTTTAGCTAAATCCGATAAAGAATTCGATCAAGTTTTTGAAGGATTCCTGAAGAAACGCGATTCTTTCGGCTATGAAAAAGTTGAAAAGTATCAGCAAGAAATTTATGAAAAGAACAAAGAGAAACTTGATGCAGCAAAATAAATAAAATAACATTGGAGAGACTGTTCCTTTAAGAATTAAATTTTCTTAAAGGGGCAGTCTATTCCTGCTTATTAGTAGATTTAATTTTACATAAAGGGCAGTTCATTTAAAACCTTCATTAAATTGCAACAGTTTATCACCTTATGCAACATGAATAAGCTTTATAATTTATATGTGGATAAATAATGGATGTGATAAAAAGTGAGTTATTTTAAAAAAATTAAAGAGGCTGCAAATTGGCTGGATCGACTTTCCCTGCAGCAAAAGCTGATTGCCTTATATATCATTATTATCATTATTCCTATTATCATTTTCATTTCTATTTATTCCAGTAACGTGTATGACAGAGCGATTAATGAAATCAGGATTAAAAGTGAAAATGCTCTTGAAATCGAGAAAATCCATATAAAAAACAATATTGAATCAATGAGGCGAACGGCCCAAATGGTCGTGTCGGACATAGAATTCATAGACTTTGTTAAAAGCAGGAACGAAGCAAATATTGATCAGCTGATTGATTTCAGAATGAACGAGTTGTCGAATGTGACCAGGCTGCAGGCCAATAACCCGGCGATTGAAAATATCCGCCTGTATACTACCAATCCATATATAACCGAAATGTGGCCGATACTTTTTAAAGAAGATCGAATCATGGATAAGCCATGGAGAGAAGAGGTCATCAACAGAAATGGAATGGAAGTTTGGTGGTTCGACCAGCAGACAGATGATGTCCTTGAAAGGCTGCCATCGCAAAACACAGCGAAAATCTCATTGCTGCGGGAATTGGATTACCCAAAGGATGAACATTTAGGCATCATTGAAATCAATATGTTCCTTAAAAACTTTTTCCCCAAGATGTTCGGGGCAGTGCAGGACCCTGATTCGGTCTATGTCGTCATTGATAAAGATAACAACATGATCAGGAATTTCCATCACACCTATTTTGAAGATGAGGGTATTGACACTGAGGATCTGAAACTTAAATTCAACAAATCAAAACACGAAGGAACAGGCAGTTTTCAATTTGAAAACAAGGAAACTCCATATCTTGTCATCACTGCCTATATTGATGATTTGGATGCATACCTGCTGAATGTTATTTCCCTTGAAGGCCTTTATGCTGAAACTGCAAAGACTAGGAATGTTATTTTTAGCGGAATTATCTTTCTTGTTATTATTCTTTCTTTTGTCACCTATGTATTGGTCTTATTGCTCCTGAAAAAAATGTACAAATTGAAAGATTCAATGAAGCAGGTAGAACAAGGAGACTTTTCTGTAGATGTTGAAATTGATGGACAAGATGAGATTTCGGAGCTGGCATTTCATTTTAAAAGTCTCCTTGGTAAAATGAATGGATTGATAGCGGAAGCTGTCAATAAGCAGGCAACAGCTAAAGAAACAGAATTAAAGGCTCTGAAAACCCAAATTGACTCTCATTTTCTTTACAACACACTGGAAAACATCAAGATGATGGCAGAAATAGAAGGGCAATACCCTATTTCTGATGCCGTGACCTCGCTTGGTGAAATGATGCGCTACAATCTTAAATGGAAGAATGACTTTGTGGTGCTTGATGAAGAATTGAATTATATAAAAAACTATGTAGATATAATGAATTTGCGGTTGGATGGATTAATAACCTTGAACATTGATGTTCCCCATGAACTGCGTGATCAGGAAGTTCTGAAGATGTCACTTCAGCCGATCGTTGAGAATGCAATTAAACATGGAATCATTCCAAACGACCAGAAAAACGAAGGCATCCTTCAGGTGAATGGAAGATGTTCAGAGGACTATATCATCATAGAGATAAAAGATAATGGTGTTGGGATGACACAAGCAGAATGTAAGTCGCTCAACTTGTCCATTCAAACAGGGGCGGATAATCAAAATCCCGGTTCTAAAGGTGGAAATGGCATAGGTATCCACAATGTGAATGAGAGAATCCAGCTTTACTATGGAACGGAGTATGGAGTGTTTGTGACAAGTGAGAAAGGCGAATTCACGATGGTAACGATAAAAATGCCTTGTAAAATCATGAAAGGAGGCAGCCAAAGTGTATAAAGTTCTTATAGCTGACGATGAGAAAAATATCCGATTGGGTATACAGGCAATGATCAAGCGGGAATATCCGGATTTTGAAACTTTCATTGCTTCAGATGGTAAGGAAGCTCTTGATGGTATTTTGAAAAATAAACCGGATATCGTGATCACTGATATAAAAATGCCGAAAATGGATGGTATTCAATTAATCAAAGAGCTCCAGCAGCAAGAAGAAATAAAAACATCGATTGTGATCCTCAGCGGATACGATGATTTCACGTATGCCAAGGAAGCGATCAAGCATAAAGTAAAAGATTACTTATTGAAGCCGGTAAACCGGACAGAGCTATTCAAAACTTTGAATACCATCATAGAAGAACTGGAAAACAGCCAGAAAATGACCTACCAGCACCTGGATGATTATCGTGCCAGCCAACTGAATTACATTTTGCTTAATCCTAATATTCAACAGGAAGATGTAGAAGATCTTTATAAGAAGATGAAAATAGATTCTTATCCGGATGGATACTACGTGGGAATCATTCAAGTGGATGGAGGTATCGATGGAGAGGACTTTCTTAATAAGATTAATCAGCTGCTCTATTCAAGCAGTGACAGTATTCCGTTCCTTGATAAAGACGGCCGGGTGACAATCATTTCAGCAGACTTTGAGCAATTCTCCATTCTGAAAGAACAGCTAGGCAGGGACAGACATTCGATTTTTACCATTGGAATTAGCGAAAAGGCTGAGGATATAAGAGAGTTTAAAAAAACTTATGGCCAGGCAGCCATAGCAATCAAGTATCATTTCCTTTATCCGCGTCGTCAGATCATTTTATATGAGAATGTTAAGGAGAAACCAGAAGTAGTCTCTCTTCCGGCAGACATGATCAATAAAATTTCCAATATGCTAGGAACTGAGCGTGAAAAGGAAATTAAAGATAACCTTAGACAGGTTATGGATTTTGATGTCATTGCCCACAGCAGCATCGATTATCTTGAAAACCTTAATGAGGAAATCAATGAGACGATTTTCAAGGGCTTTTTCAAGAGGTTAGGGGAAGAATCTCTTGTAACATTCGAGCTTTTAAATAAGATAGACAATATCTATAACTTTGACAACTTCCATGAATACTTCCATGCTCTCGAGGATTTGCTGATGAGAATCCATGAATACAATAAACAGGTGAAAGCCGTGTATTCTGAGCAAAAGTACATGGATAGGGCAATTGCGTATATTAGGGAAAATTATCATAAGGATTTGAATTTAGCTGTAGTCGCTAATTACATTTCATTGAATTATTCCTATTTCAGCCATATGTTCAAAGAGTATATTGGACAAAACTTCGTAGACTACTTAAAAATGGTCAGAGTAGAAAGTGCCAAGCGTCTTCTGAAGGAGACAGATTTTAAAATATTGGAAATCAGTGAGATGGTTGGTTACAAAAACCCTAAACAATTTGCGAGAGTGTTCAGGGATGTTGAAGGAATTTCTCCAAAAGAATATCGGGAAATGAATGGATGAAGAGGGCTGAATAGGCTCTCTTTTTTTGTTTAGGTTCGGTCAAAATCTCGTCGGAGTGTCATCAATTTGTCCGAAGCCCCCCAAGTTCGGCCAAAATCCAGTCGTGCAGCTTCAATTCGACCCGAAGCCCCCAAGTTCGGCCAAA
>NZ_BAUW01000026.1 GCF_000517385.1 Mesobacillus boroniphilus JCM 21738
CTTGCGCTTTTTGTTCAGGTTCTTTTTGTAACTTTAGCAGCTTTCAGTTTTTAAACTCATATTTTACAGATTTTAAGGGGTTCAGATATGAAACAAATTGAATTGATCCATCAGCAGGCAGTGGAGAACACAAAAACAAAGATAATGGATGATATCGAGACTTTTCTTGGTGAACTGGAAACTCTTCCGGAATTCAAGGAGTACCTGGATAAAAGAAGCATTTATATCAGCAGATCTGGCTGAATGTGTGGCTGACCAAGTCTACAAATGATTTCTCAAAACGTGATAAAAAGCTTTTTTGAGTGAGCGGGGATATGTTGTAGAAGGTGTCGACCGGAAGTTAATCAATAAGCTTTTCAGGAATGAAATGAGAGACTATAAACCCTTTAATACAAGGGAATGGATCAAGTCTGAAATCGTTGAGTACAACTGGGAAGAACATTATAACCGTGCGAGAAAGAAGTTCCTCAAAAAAGCTGAGGAAGACAAGCTCCTTGAGAAAAAGGCAGGCATAAAAGAGAAAATTTACCAGGTTGGCCACTCTGTTTTAAGTGACTTCCAGGAGTCTGCATATCTAAGAATCCGGCATGAGATGGCAAAGGAATTAAAGAAAATTTTAAATGAAAATCAGAAATACAAGGATATCGACACATACATGCTGGAGGAAAGATTGACCGTTATTGGCTCTTTCAACCCTGATGATTACAGGACCATGGCTGACTTTTTTGATGAATTGACGGGACAGATCCATCAAACCGCTAGCTGGGGGCGTTTTTATTTTGAATATGAAACCTACCAGTATTATTTTGAGAACAGTGTTTTAAAGTATTTTACAGTGATAGCAGCTGAAGAGGTAATGAATCATCTTGACCAGCATATTCTCAGCGAATATGAGGAAGTATTCGCGGACAAGCTTTCAGTCGCCGAGATAAAAAGAATTATTAACGACTTGGCTGATGTTTATTTAGATGGTTTTCTTTTCAAGCTTCAGGAAGAGTATGTAACAGACTTATTAGCTCTAGCTGAATTAGAGTTTGAAGAACGGGCGCATCATAAGATCTATGAAAAAGACCTTGCAGAGAGGGAGCGCAGAAAGGCAGAAGAGCTGGCCGAGCTTGAAAGGAAAAGGGAAGAAGAAGCTCGCATGCTTGAGGACATTTTCGGAAGAGAATACAATCCTTCACTGAGAAGAAATGTTAGATATATTCTGCACATCGGTGAAACTAATACAGGAAAAACTCACCACGCTCTCGAAAGAATGAAGGAAGCTAGAACTGGTTTGTATTTGGCTCCCCTTCGCCTGTTGGCTCTTGAGGTTTATGAAAAGCTCAATGCTGAGGGCGTTCCTTGCTCGCTTAAAACAGGCGAGGAAGAAAAGCCTGTGGAAGGAGCAAACCATATTTCCTGTACAGTAGAAATGTTTCACGAAAAAGAATTTTATGAAGTAGTCGTCATAGATGAATCACAGATGATCGCTGATAAGGATAGAGGGTTCTCCTGGTTTAAAGCTATTACAAAAGCAAATGCAGAGGAAGTCCACATCATCGGGAGCAAGAATATCAAGGAAATGATGATGGGCCTGCTGGATGATGGGGTGGCGGAAATATATGAATATACTCGTGATATTCCTCTTCAGGTAGAGAATAAAGAATTCAGCCTGAAGGATACCAAGAAAGGCGATGCACTTGTTTGCTTCTCAAGAAAACAAGTGCTTGAGAATGCATCGAAACTGCAGAATAACGGTCGCCAGGTAAGCGTGATTTATGGAAGCATGCCGCCAGAAACGAGGAAAAAGCAAATCGACCGATTCATCAAAGGAGAAACAAGTGTGGTAGTGGCGACCGACGCTATTGGCATGGGGTTGAATTTGCCAATCAGGAGAATTGTTTTTTGGAAAATGAAAAATTTGATGGTACGAGGAGAAGAAGGCTTACTTCTCAGGAGATAAAGCAAATTGCGGGGCGTGCCGGCAGAAAAGGAATTTACAATGTCGGCCGTGTAGCGTTCACATCAGATATCAGCTTGATGACAAAGCTTCTTGAGAAAGAGGACAAACCTGTAGAGACGTTTTCCATTGCTCCGACATCTGGTATTTTTGAAAGGTTCCAAAATTACCACCGTTCACTTGCTGTTTTCTTTGAATTATGGGATAAGTTCGAAAGCCCTAAAGGGACGAACAAAGCTTCACTGTCTGAAGAAAGAGAGCTTTATGAGTACATCAGGGATACTGAAATTGAAGCAAGACTCCCAATGATGGAGCTGTATGGATTTCTTCATCTTCCTTTCTCATCAAGAGAACCTGCCCTTATTGAACAATGGCTTGAAACAATCAGAGCAATTGTCGCAGATGCAGAGCTTCCGGAGCCGCCAGTCAAAACTGCCTCCCTGGAGGAACTGGAGCTTTCCTATAAAGCAATCGGTCTGCATTTGTTGTTTTTATATAAGCTTGGAAGAAAAACTGAGGCTGTTTACTGGGAAAGAGTTCGTACAGGCTTAAGCGACGATGTTCACGAATTTTTAAAGTCAGAAGTGAAAAATTATAAAAAGAAGTGCAGGCATTGCGGAAAAGGGATCCATGTTGAATCCCCTTACCAGATTTGTGATTCCTGCTATTCAGCCAGAAACAGAAAAAAGGTGGACAACAGAGACCATTGGAGGTAATCCACTGTAAGCAGGGCTTTCATTTGGAAGCTCTGCTTTCTTTTAATTTTATATGAAAGTATTATACTTCGATTAGTGTCCAGCTCCAGCGCCTAGCCAGTTTTCATCCCAGAGATTGCTTCTCCGAGTATCTTGCGAGAAGCGGTAGCTTTGAGCAGCTCGAGTCGTTTGTCCAGTGTCGCCTCCTAGAAACTCCGAAACTTCAACTCCGCCGGCAGAAGCAAAAAACGCTTCTTTGTCGGAGTGTCCAGTTTCTGCGTTTCTGGACAGTCGGCTATACTTTTCTATTTCGGTCCTGCCAATGAAGTCAAAGAACGACTTCACTGGTCAGCCCTCCAGCGCTTATCTGGGCTGACCAAGGGGCTTGCGCTTTTCTTACGACAGAAGTATATAACAGCTCAATCCCCATATGATTATAGAAGGAAAAAATAAAAAGGTGTGATCAGATGGCTGTCCACGTAGTTAGGTCAGGAGAGAACCTTTGGTCAATCGCCAAAACATATGGTGTATCGATCAAAAGTATTGTCGATGTCAACGGACTTCCTTCCACTAGCTTAATCATTCCCGGGCTGGCACTCTATATTCCAGATCAACAGCCAATTATTCGCTATTATCAAATCAAGGCTGGCGATACATTATGGAGGCTTGCTTTACAGTTCAGGACGAGTGTCAGCAGCATTGTCAGTGCAAATCCGGGACTGGATCCCAACAGATTGTATATTGGCCAGAATATAAATATTCCTTCACCTGTTAAGCACAGTTTTCCACACTTGGATTCATCGTACCTGGCGCCTCTCAAACCTTTCTAACTGATTTCGAAAGAATGGCCACCAATCTTACATTCGTTGCTGTTGCGGCCTTTACCTTTACAGCAGAAGGATATGCCTATGTGGCAGGCAATGATGTCCCTATTGTTCGTAAAAGCAAAGAATTGAATGTCATCCCATTATTAATGATCCAAAACACCACGGCAACCGGATTCAGCAAAGAACTGGCAGGCAATGTACTGTCTTCGCCGACTTACCGAAGGAACCTTGTTGCCAGTCTCGTGAATTTAGCAAATCAAATAGGCTATGGCGGCATAAGTGTCGACCTGGAATTTATTCCGCCGCCGCAGAGGGAAGATTTCAATGCTTTCCTCCGTGAACTGAAGGAGGCGATGGGAAACCTAATTTTACATGTAAATGTTCATGCAAAGACAGAAGATATCCCGACAAATCCAATAATCGGAGCGTATGATTATAAAACAATAGGGGAGATTGCTGACATTGTTGCCGTTATGACCATTGATTACGGATACCCCGGGGGTCCACCTGATCCTGTTGCTCCTTTATGGTGGATTGCACTCGTTGTCAGGTATTCAATTACCTTGATTCCCCGTGAGAAATTGCAAATCGGTCTCCCGCTTTACGGGCACGATAAAGTCGTCTCGACCAATCAATATCGGGCACTCTCCGTGCTGGACGCACAAAATCTTGCTATTTCTACTGGTGCGGTCATCCAATATGATACCGCAGCCAGGTCACCGTGGTTCAGGTATTGGAAAGGCACCGAAGAACATATCGTATGGTTTGAGGACATTCGAAGCTATATTGAAAAGTACAGATTGATCGATTTATATCAGCTTTATGGCGCAACCTATTGGCAGCTTAGTTTGAAAGCACCGCAAAACTGGGCTTACTTGGATAAAGTGGATGTTATCAAACTATGAATTTATTCATTAATTGCCCACCTTTGTATTTATTTTGAAAGTTAATGTTATAAGCATCTGTTTTCTAATAGGAACAGGTGCTTTTTTTATTTAATAAGGTGATTGTTCGTTATTTTGGGGTATTAATAAGTAAATTAATTTATAAGAGGAGGATCATAGATGAATAATTTTCTGAAGAGCGGCTTTCTGCTTGGACTGGGAGCAGCGGTTGCCGGTAAGGAAAAAGCAGATGAAACCATTAAGAAGCTGGTTGAAAAAGGGAATATGACCCAGGCTGAAGCAGACACCATCTTTGATGATTTTTTCAAAAAGGGAGAATCGAAGAGCGGGGAATGGAATAAAGAATTCAAGGAGATGGCTAGAAGCCAGCTGACTGAGCTTGGTTTTGTAACAAGGGAAGAATTAGACACTGTGCAGGCGCAGCTTGTTTTACTGCAGGATGAAATCTCACAACTGCGAAACAGTGGATTAAATAAAGAGATCGACCAGGTGGAAAACGGAATGGAGAATATTCTGCCTGGATTTTCAAAAGACATTGATTAGCAGCGGGTGATGGAATGTTGACGGGTCGATTGAGACGTTTAAATAGATATAGAGAAATAGCTTCATCATTTGTGAAATATGGATTTGGATATGTGCTGGAAGAGGTGGGGCTGTTCCATGTCCTGTCATTGAAGGACCGGATCGCTACAGACGTGAAAAATGGAAATGCAAAGGAAACTGGTTACCGTATAAGGTGCATGTTGGAGGAATTGGGGCCCGCTTTTATAAAGCTCGGCCAGCTCTTCAGCATCAGGAGTGATATGCTACCTGAAGAAATTGTTAAAGAACTGGAACTGCTTCAGGACCAGGTTCCCCCAGTTCCTGTTGCTGAAATAAAGAACAAGCTTCACCACGAATTTGGCAGGCCTGTTGAGGAAGTATTCACTTATTTTAATGAGGATTATGTAGCAGCAGCGTCGATTGGACAGGTTCATGAAGCAGTACTGTCAACAGGGGAGACAGTCATGGTGAAGGTCCAGCGACCGGGAATTAAGCAGACAGTCTTTACTGACCTTGATATTTTAAGGGATATTGCGAGATTGATTGAGCAGCGATATGACTGGGCTCGGTATTACAATATCACTGACATGGTTGAAGAGCTGTCTGAATCAATCCGCAGGGAGCTGGATTACACAGAGGAAGCCCGGAATACGGATATGGTCCAAATGCAGTTTGAAGATTTTGAATCTATAAAAGTGCCGGTTATCTTTCCTGAATACTCAACTCCACAGATTCTCACCATGGAAAAGGTTCAAGGTATCAAGCTCAACGAACTGAAGACTATTGTCATTGAAAATAAGGAAAAACAAAGGATAGCGGATCTATTGGTAAGTGCATTCATAACCCAAATTTTAAAAGAAGGTTTTTTTCACGGTGACCCGCATCCTGGCAATATTCTTTATAATACAGAAACTCAACAGCTGATTTTCATAGACTTCGGGCAGGTAGGTCGTCTGTCAGCAAGCTTGAGATATGATTCTGCATCAATGATGATGGGAATCATGCAGGAAGACACCCATCAGATTGTCAGGTCTATTTTCAGGATGGCCTATGTGCCTTCTGATATTGATGAACAGCATTTTTATGACCGAGTAGATGGAATCAGGAAAACGGTTGAAAGGTCGTCGAAAGAAGGACTAAGTTTAGGTTTGACGGTCAAGGAGTTATTTGCTGCGGCACAGGAACATCGGATTATACTGCCTAAGGAAATGACAATGATGGGGAAAGCGCTAATCACGATTGAAGGTATCATTTCTGAGATCGACCCAGGCCTTGATATGATTGAGTTAGCTAAACCTTATGGAGAACAGATCATGAGGGAGAGGTACGATCCGATTAAAATGGGCAAAAGTCTTTGGAATAAAGCTGAGGACTTATCAGATACGTTCACCAATATTCCGAATCAGGTTGAAAATGTTTTGGATCAAGCTTCCAAAGGTGATTTGAAATTTGAAATCAGTTTATCGGAAATCAATCGGATCCTGCATAAATTCGACCGGATCAGCAACCAGGTTTCTTTCAGCTTGACACTGCTGGCCTTCAGTATTGTTGTTCTAGGTCTGATTGTTGGAGCAACATTTGGCAATAATACTATACTGACAAGCGTACCGGCAATCGAAGTAGGGTTCATCATTGCTTTCGGAATGTTTTTATGGATTATTTATTCTATATTAAAGTCGGGAAGGTTCTAATCGATAAAGGTACGTTTATTCATGAACAGCCTTATTCAGTTTTAAAAAAATATAAGATAAGCACTAATTTCGTTAAAGACTACAAAAAAATGTGGTCTTTTTTCTGATTGTAGAAGGGAAATTTTTACTGGAGGTTGAATATATACTATATAAATATAGAGAATAGAAAAGGGGAACAAGATTTTGAGTGCACATAATGCTGACCGTGCCGGGAGTTTGCTGATAACAGTAGCTGTTATCCTGCTCTTTGCATCTGTACCAATTGGGATTTTTATCGTATCTTTTATTCATAATTCCGTTTACCTTGACCGTTCGCACTGGTTTTTTGACAGCCCGATGTCATCTTATATAACGATGGTCGCCGTGTTTTTGATTATACCCGTGTTACTGATTATCATGGCTATTTATCTTTTCAAAACTGATGAATCCAAAAAGAGAACTTTCAATGTTTTTATTGCCTCCGCTTTTACTCTGGTAATCATGGCTGCAGGCGGTTATTTGAGTATTGATAATTATTATTATATGGACAAGAATGGCTTATATTATGATGAGCTCTGGAAATTAGAACAAACCGAATATTCTTGGGATGACATTACGGAGATGAAACAAATCAACAAAAAAGAGGGTGGTACGCTAACACCTGATAAAGTGATTTTCACTTATGAGGATAAAAAAATCGAATTGCCTTTGACTCCTAAACTTAGAAACGAAATTGACCCTGTAATCAATTATATCGAGAATGCACAAGGGGTCGAACTGGTCATGGAGAATATCACTACAGATGAAGAATAGACGAATAAACCCTTTCATCAATTTGTTGGAAGGGCATTTTGATATTCAATCATTTAGCCGAACGGAAATGAGCAATATTTACCTTTTTGACTTTTGAAAAAAATACTGAAAGCCGTACGCGAAAATAGCAAATGAATAAATGATACTGAAAAAATGAATTGGTTTCAGTTTCTCTAATTGATATATGCCTATTTTCTTAAAAAGCTTTGTGATGGGAAATGCTAATAAATAGTCTATCACAAGATTAATTCCTAAGTACTGCCAAAGGCTACCGTATGCCAGGCGGAACACCCAGAGGTTAGTAACAAAAAAGGGGCCAAGAGTAAAACTAAGATCATTGAAAAGTCGGGTACCGATATCTCCGGGGACTTTCCATAGTTTATATGGGTGTGATAATACCAATAGAATTGAAACTAAAGCTGTAACAAATATCGTGACAGGAAGAAACCGCTTTATTGCACGTTTAGGGTATAACAATAATGTTGACCAAGATATTAACAGCATACCAAGCCTGAATATATTATGTAACATGGTTGCTCCTTTCTTAAATAAAGCTAAACTTTTGATCTGCATTATGCATAGTATCTCCACATATACAAAATATAATAATGCAGTTGTGAAAAAGTTATTGTTGTTGTAATCAGTTAAATATGATAAATTAGACCACACACATGACTTTTGTCCTGTTAAGGAGAATTTTGCCATGATTAATGAAGAGGAAAAGTTAATCTTTTTAAAAGAACTCGGACGTTTGATTGATGATTACAAAAGATGTTGTGATGATGAATATCAAGAGCAGATTTATGAAGATATCATGCATTTAATTAATGTTATAAACTGAGGATCAATATGGTCACCTTTAACTTGCTGCTTCGCTAATAGAAGCAGTTTTTTCTATACAAAAAAATCCTGAAAGGGTATCATTGTAAAAGCAGGGAGAAGAATTCTACGTCACCGGGGGGGGGGGTTCGGATTTTGGAAACACATAGAATCGAGGAGCTAGAGAGAAAAATTCAGGAATATGAGACGATTATTTCGGAAATGTCTGCGCCAATCATACCTTCTATTGTTCCTCAGACTATACTGATACCTATTACAGGGTTAATTCGAGCAGAGCGTTTTGATAAAATACGTGGAAATGTTCTTAACTTTATCCATAATAAAGACATAGAAACGGCAATTATAGACTTAACTGATATAAGTGGAGAAAGAATTGAAGATGTGTGCCTTGAAGAAATAGGCAGGGAGCTTCATGAATTGGCTTCTTCTATCTCATTGATGGGCGTCAAAGCGTTATTTGTAGGAATGAATCCAGAGTTGGTCAAGCGGATGGTCCTTGATGGAATAAAATTAGAATCGCAATCATTTTCAACTTTTCAAGCAGCCTTAAAGTATTTGATGAAGCAAAAGGGCCTGGAATTCAGAAAAATCTCTGAATAAAAATAACCCGCCAGATTTTACTGGCGGGTTATTTCACGGAATATCAAGCAGAAACTGTTAGTTTTTTGCAGGTTGAGTTGTTAAAATATGAGTAAATCAGAAATTTACATAGGAACGAGGGGAAAGTGATGATTGATTTAAGAAGTGATACTGTAACGAAACCTACTGAGGAAATGCGTAAAGCTATGTACACTGCTGAGGTGGGCGATGATGTCTATAAAGAGGATCCAACAGTCAGGGATTTGGAAGAAACTGCAGCTGAAATATTAGGCAAGGAAGCGGCATTGTTTGTTACAAGTGGTACACAAGGGAATCAAATAGCGGTTCTAACGCATTGTCGACCAGGACAAGAATTGCTATTGGAGGAAGAATCTCATATTTTTTATTATGAATCAGGTGCTGTAGCTGCCCTTGCCGGTGTCCAGACCAGGACCATTCCAGGGTTCAGAGGAGCAATGGAGCCACAGGATGTTTTAAATGCAATACGAACTGAGGATATCCATTACCCTGAAACAGGGCTGATTTGTTTAGAAAATACTCACAACCGCGCTGGAGGAGCAGTCATTCCGGTCGAAAATATGAAATCAATCTATGGTATTGCACAAGCCAATAAAGTGCCTGTTCATCTCGATGGGGCAAGACTGTTCAATGCTGCAGCAGCTGCAGGTGTCGATGTGAAAGAATTCGCTAAATACACAGATACTGTTCAAATATGCCTTTCAAAGGGACTAGGAGCTCCGGTTGGCTCAATCATAGCTGGGAATGCTGAATTTATCACAACAGCACGCAAATGGAGGAAGCGCCTTGGTGGCGGTATGAGACAGGCAGGTGTCATAGCTGCACCAGGAATGATTGCATTGACTAAGATGAAAGATAGACTTGGAGAAGATCAGTGGAATGCGAGGGTTTTGGCTGAAGCAATCGAATCAATCCCTGGAATGAAGCTTGCGAGGCAGCCGGAAACAAATATAGTTGTCGCAGATGTAGAAAGCTTGAACATCACTTCTGACATCTTTGTTGAGAGATTGCGTTCTGAAGGAGTCATCTCCGGTACATTTGGCCCCACTTTTGTTAGGTTCGTAACCCATTATGATGTAACAGAAGATCAAATACAGGAGGCAATCGAAGCAATCGCCAAGGTAGCCAGACAATAAGACGAAAGCTGGATGGGCTCACATCCAGCTTTTTTTATCATCTATACATGGTCCACATACCGTTATTCATAAAACCCAAATTCCTCAGGGTCACCATTCATGAAAAAATTCAATAGAGCTTCCTTTTATAAATATTGAAATACTATTTCTATTGAAAGTCGTCAAATTGATTGGATACTCCTTGAAATGTATAATTGCACTATGTCTTTTAAAGGAAATAGGGTGAAATGAAATATTTACCACAACCTTATTTTTTATTAGATCGTGAGTTTAATATCCTTGGATTTTCCCAAATAAGCTCAGAGATTATTTTAATAGTTGATAAGTTCCCTGACCTTGTGGATTGGGAAAGTCAAGGCAAAATGAAAACAATATTGGGATTAAAAGTCTTTCCTGCCCATTCATTAAGTTAACAAAAAGCTCGGCATTAGTGCTTCTGTTTGGAAATTTGGATGAGGAACTGATCAGCCAAAATAAAAAAAGGGTAATGGAAAAATCCCAGCAAGGGGACTATCTAGAAGTACTGCTCGATTCTAATGGTGTCGGAGATTTAACAAACGAAGGAGTAGAAGCTTTCGTTGCACTTGTTAAGGAACTGCAGTTAATGGGCCTTCAGCGAGTGTTATTGGAATTAAGCCGAATCATGCACTTTATCTTAATAATTCAAAAACAGTTCCGGATGTTCCGTTCCTAATTAGTCTCAGCAAAGCATTTAACAAATCAACAGAATTTACACTTCGATAAATTATCGGAGTGTTTTTTATTTTTGTACCGAGAAATGAGTTGAATTAGGGCTTGTTTTATGGGTCTTTTTTTCTATAAATGCTTTCTAAAGCAAGCGGTTTCCCAATGTGTTTGGATCATGATTTACCAGTTATTTTTTGTCATTTTGTAATAGTATAGCGGATTAAATTTAAATGTATATAAAGAAGAAACATATTGATCAGAAATTAGCTATCATGAAGGAAATGTGTTTTCGAATTGGAAATGCAAATGGTAATGCACTTCCAAATCAGCGCCAATTCTCTGTTTTTGTGTCGCATTTTTCCCAAACAGAATGGCTCTGTTAACAGTTGATATTGGCTGAAAATTTAAAATATACTTATTTTTGCAGCCGGTAAGCTGTAAAATTTTTCGAAGGTGAGAGGAGCAAAAGAATGAAGAAGAAAAAGAGAATACTCGGATCTGCAGTACTTAGTTTGGCAATGGGTGTTTCCATGTTTGCTACAGGGGCTTTTGGTGCCACAACATCAGAAAGCCAGGATACTTATCGAGTTTTGATTCAGGGTCCGAGTGCCGAGAAAGCGAAAGTGCAAGATCAGTATGGAAAGCGTTGGGATTTCGGGAATCAAGGGTTTACTGCTGAAGTTAACGGCAAACAGTACCAGGCTTTGTTGAATAACAAGAACCTTAAGGTATCAAAAGTGGAAAAACACTCAATTGATGCCCGTGTTGAAAGCAATGGAAAAGGAAATGGCAAGGGAGATTACACAATTCAGGCTTCCTACCCATCTGACCAAACACCATGGGGAATCCAGGCAATCTATAACGACAATAACATCCAGTACACAACCGGCGGAGACGGTATCAAGGTTGCTGTCCTTGATACTGGCATTTATCGCAATCACATTGACTTAACTGATAATGTCGAACAATGTAAAGACTTTACACAAAGTTCACCTTTGGTTAACGGAACATGTACCGACCGTCAGGGACACGGAACGCATGTTGCCGGATCAGCTGTCGCCAATGGCGGTTATGACGGAGCAGGTATCTATGGTGTGGCACCACAAGCTGAACTTTGGGGCTATAAAGTTCTAGGCGACAACGGTTCAGGTTACTCAGATGACATCGCGGGTGCAATTCGCCATGCGGCTGATGAGGGAGTTCGTACTGGATCAAAAGTAGTCATCAATATGTCACTTGGATCAAGCGGAAAGGATTCAATGATTGCAAGCGCTGTTGACTATGCATACAGCAAAGGTGCACTGGTAGTGGCAGCAGCTGGGAACAGCGGTCCATATGCAAACACAATTGGCTACCCTGGTGCATTGACAAATGCCATCGCAGTTGCTTCACTTGACAACGCATTCGTTAACGGTACCCATCGAGTATCCAATTTCTCTTCTCGCGGAAACCCTAACACTGACGGCGACTACTTTATCCAGGAAAAAGATGTTGAAGTTTCTGCTCCTGGCGGAGGCATTTACTCAACTGCAGTTGACGGAAACTACACGACAATGAGTGGTACTTCAATGGCAACTCCGCATATTGCAGGTCTCGCAGCGAAGCTTTGGTCTTCTAACAAATACTGGAGCAACTCGCAACTTCGTTCTGAAATCCAAAGACGCGCTAAGCTTTATGACATCAAAGGTGGAACAGGAACAGCAACTGGAGATGATTATGCATCTGGTTTCGGTTTCCCACGCGTAAAATAATATAAGCTGACAACTTTGCCAGCCATCCGGGTTGATTGATCCGGGTGGCTTTATTTAATGATTTGTTGTAATATAAGAAGAAACAATTTATAAAATATAGAATTTTTAGAAAATAGTACTTTTGGTCTGTTTAAAATGTTAGAAAAGATGGTAGATTAAAAGAAAAACGGTAGGTGAACGTATGCAATTCGGACCACTCATAAAATTTTATAGGATCCAGAAAGGCTTAACTCAAAAGGAACTGGCTAATAGCATATGTTCAGTTCCCCATTTAAGCAAAATCGAGAGCAATTCGAAGGAAGCCAATGAAGAAACAATGGGCCTGTTGCTCGAGAGACTCGGCGTCAACCTTTCATCCATCACGGAAAATGAAGGGCAGATTAAGCAGCTTATTAAAGAACTTAATGAAAAAATTGATTTTATCCAAGATGAAGAAGCAGATAAAGCAATGGAAATGCTAATAGAATTTGAAGGAATTATTCCTTTTACTACAAATCTACATACATATGAACTTACCAAATTTAGGTATTTAATTTTCAAACACAAATTCACCGAAGCCCAAGAACAATATGAATTATTAAAGAAACAAAAGAAAATATTTTCCCAACCTCAAATGGCTTTATTTTCCTATCTTCATGCTGTAATGTTATTAAAGAAGAGAATGTATAAGAAAGCAGATGAGATCTTAGACACCATTGGCAGGGGATCAAAGTTCGACATACCCGATGGAGAATTACTATATCATCGTGCTTTGGCTAAAACTTCTCCAGAAGATTTAGGTTATGCCATTTATTATGGGAAGATGGCACTGCAAGAATTTATGGAACACCACAATTTTAAAAGAATCCTACATGTGTTGATGTTGCTTGGAATTAACTATACTAATTCTAAGATTTATGAAGAAGCGCAGGATTGCTATAAAAATCTCATCAGAAACGCAGAGATATTACAGGAAAAAAAATTATTACCCGAAATATATCACAATATGGGTTACCTTCAAAAAAAGCTTAAGAACTATCGAGAAGCCATTTTCTTTTTTGAGAAAAGCCTATCTTTACAAACAAAAGGAACACAACACTATCTCATTACTCTATATTCAATTGGAGAAATCCAATACGAGTTGCAAAATCAAGAAAAAGCAAGGGAATCCTTTGAGGAAGTATACGAATTATCTAAGAATCTAGAAAACCGAAAGTATAGAATGTTAGCAAATTATTATTTAATGACTTTGGACTCTCCAGAAAAATCGTTAGACTACTCAGAAACCAAAGTAATACCATTTCTTGAAGAAATGGATGGTAAAAGTGAAGAATTAATTTGGTTTTACAAAATGCTATCAAATCACTATCGACAGATGGGAAGGTTTGATCAAGCAGTAAAATATATAGAAAAAATCAATTAAGGAGGAAATTCGTATGAAAAAGATTTTAACAGCATTAATGACAAGTGCTATGGCACTAGGAGTATTAGTAGCGGGCATGCCACCAATTTTACCTCCAGCATGAGTAGCTAACAAAAAGGCCTAATTAGGCCTTTTTGTTTTTATAGCAGATTATGATGACAAGAACTTTATAACTTTTTATGATTCCATAAAAAGTGGTCCTTTTCAAATTAACAACAACTTGGGAAAATTTTCATGATGTTAATTTACCCCCAGAACCCTCATATAATAAACGAACTATTTCACGAAGACGGACATACATTCAGTCTAGCTGAAATATATGAGGAGGTTCGGTATGGGAACAATTAGCATGGACATTGACGAGCTATTGGATGAGACAACGGAAATTGCTGAAACGGAACTAAGTTTTACACTGAACCAAATTGAAATTGACCGCTTACTTGAAAATACACGCCATTGGTAAAAGATATTAATCCGTTCCAGGATTTACTGGGGCGGATTTTTATATGATTGGATATAGAGGAACGTATGTACTATAATTAAATTATAATTTAACTAATGGGCCAGGTGAGTGGATGAAGAATCAAATCAAGATACCGGTAAGAACTTTGGCTGAGTATGTACATAGAAGCGGGAGTATCGTATCTGGGTTCAGGACTGCTTCATCTTTTACTGAAGGCTCACGAATCCATCGTGAGGTCCAAAATACATATAACGAACATGATCAAAGTGAAGTTTTTTAAAGACTGAAATAGAGCATGAAGGTCTATGTTTTATTATAGAAGGACGATGTGACGGTGTACTTTCAAATGACGGACGTACTACCATTGATGAAATAAAATCAACCTCGTTAAGCCTTGACCTTATCGATGAGGATACTAATCCTGCTCACTGGGCCCAGGCAGAATGCTATGGCTATATGTATCTGCAGGAACATGAACTTGATTGTATCGATATCCAGCTTACATATGTACAGAAATCCTCTGGCGAAAAGAAAAGATTCATAAGAACCCGGAACAATAGTGAGCTAAAAGAAGCCATAATGAACATGGTTTCTGTATTTGCTCCTTATGCTAAATTACGTTTAGGGCATGAATTGAAAAGAAACCAGAGCATAAAAGATCTGGAATTCCCTTTTACTCAATACCGAAAGGGGCAGCGGCAGCTTGCTGGTTCAGTGTATAAAACAATCCAGGAAGAAAAGACTATTTTCGCCAGTGCTCCTACAGGAATCGGTAAGACAATATCAACAATTTTTCCGTCCGTCAAAGCAATCGGAAAAAACCACCTGAAAAAGTTTTTTTACTTGACTGCCAAAACAACGACAAGGCAAACAGCAGAGGAAGCTTTCAGTCACCTGTTCCGCAAAGGCCTTCATATGAATGTAGTAACGATAACGGCAAAGGACAAAGTCTGTTTTACTGAACAAGGGATATGCAACAAGGAGCATTGTGAGTTTGCAAATGGCTATTATGACAGAATAAACGAAGCAATACTCGATATTCTGCATAATGAAAACTCTTTAGACAGGCTTTGTATTGAAAAATACGCCGTCAAGCATAGAGTCTGCCCATTCGAATTTTCTCTGGACCTTGCATATGCGGCTGATACAGTCATTTGTGATTATAATTATATCTTTGACCCGAAAGTATCTTTAAAACGTTTATTTGATGATCACAAGAAGGAAACTGTGCTTCTTGTCGATGAGGCCCACAACCTGGTTGACAGAGGCAGGGATATGTTTTCCTCAACTTTGGATAAGGCGCCGTTTTTGCAGCTTAAAAGGGAGTTCAAAGGGAGAAACGAAAATATCCATGGAAATTGCAAGCAGTTAAACGATTTCTTTATTAGAATAAGAAAGCAGGCTGAACCGTCTAAAACGGTTGAGTTCAAGGAATCACTTTCGGAGTTTAATCAGTTAGTGTTGGAATTCATTGACCATGCTGAAAAAGAATTGCTAAGAGAGAGTCCACGGGATTCGGAGCTTTTGCTTGAAACCTATTTCGCGGCGCAGAACTGGCAAAGAATCAGCAAGCTATTTGACGAAAGGTTCATTTTATATGCAGAGGTTCAAAGGAATGAAGTTAAATTAAAGCAATTTTGCCTTGATCCCTCATATCTCATCAAAAATGCAGGTAAAAACTTTAAGTCCCGTGTCTACTTTTCGGCGACTTTGAGTCCAATTGGTTATTACATGGATATGTTGGGTGGAGACGAAGATGATTATGTTCTCCGTATTCCTTCCCCGTTTTCAAGTGATCAATCCAATGTAATTATTCAGCCCTTATCGACAAGATACAAAGATAGAGAAAACTCGATTAAGCCAATAGTCAAAACACTGTCTGAGACAATTCAGACTAACCCAGGAAACTATTTAATCTTCTTTCCATCCTACCAATATCTTAATTCGGTATTGGAAGAATGGAATCTTGGCAATCACGGCATTCCTACAATTGTACAGGGTACAGGAATGACAGATGCCGAACGTGAAACATTCCTGGACTCCTTTAAAGCAGATGGATCAGGTTCATTAGTAGGGTTTGCCGTCCTCGGAGGTGTATTTTCAGAAGGAGTAGATTTAAAGGGTGACCGACTGAATGGAGTAATTGTCGTGGGTGTAGGTCTTCCCCAGATAGGTTTTGAACGCGATCTAATCAAGCACCATTTTTCCTCTACAGGCAAAAATGGCTATGATTACGCCTATGTTTATCCAGGCATGAACAAAGTGCTTCAGGCTGGCGGGAGACTCATACGGTCAGAAGAAGATACAGGCACGATTTTATTAATAGATGATCGATATTTACAGCGCAAATATCAGTCTCTTCTGCCCGATGTATGGAAAAGCTTTACGGTTAAATAGGGTTCCATCCTGCTTATTGCAGGATATTTTTTTGTATAAAAAAAGTTTCTTATTTTCAAAGGAAAATAAAGCCAAACTGGCGAAACTTCCGTCTAATGATTAAGAACGCACACAAGGGGGTCATATGTTGTTGAAATTAATTAAAAAAGCACAGAAGGGAAATGACAAAGCCTCTCTGGAGCTTTTCCAGCAATATGAGCAGGATCTTTACAGAATGGCTTTTATATATGTGAAAAACCAGAATGACGCCTTGGATGTAGTTCAGGAAACTTTTGATGTTACTGACCCTCAAAGGCTTGTTGGATGGGCTGACAATGTGTTCGTTGGAAAAGTAGTTGAGATGTCAGGAACTTCAGATAAATATGGAATGCTAGAAACACAGTTCAAAGTGGAGGTTGCTGAGAATATTAAGGGTGAATTGCAAGGTGAGGTAACAGTCAATCAGCAGGGGGGCTATGAAGGGGAAAGTTTGATACTGGTGGAGAATGACCAGTTGCTTGAAGAAGGAGAAAGCTATTTATTTGTATCCGGGAAGAATGAGGAACAGAACTGGCATACAGTTGTTCCGGTTTACGGAGACATTATGATTGAAAGTGAAGCACATAAAGAAGAAATGCTGAACAAATACAAAAAGGCATATCAGGAAGAAATTCCATATGAATAGTTAAAAGACCAATTGTCATTATTGGTCTTTTTGCTTATTCTTTAAAAGTTGCTAATTTCAGTTATTACCTTTTTCAGTACATCAATCGAATCAACCGGCCGATTTGAATAGTTGAGACTGTGCTCTGTTCCAGGTATTAATAGTGTCTGCATATTTACCTTATCTTTAAGTTTCTCAAATTTTTCAGCTATAAAATATGGATCTTCATCGCCGATGATGCATAACCCAATTTGTGTGGATGAAAGCATCTTATCCATAACATAATCCAACTGCAAAAGCGGAGTAAGCCAGACTATCTTGGCGTCTTCGAAACCTTTTCGATTTACTATTGAAGACAGTGCAATGGTTCCTAATGATTTCCCAATCAAAGTATAATCTCCGTATGGTTGGTCCTTAAGAATTTGATCAAGAACTGAATTGACATCTTCGGTTATTTGCTGTATTTCTTCTTCCAAGGTTAAAGATCCCGATTGAACAGTATTATAATCATAGTTAACATGAAGGACATCAAAACCTTTATTTAAAAAAACTCCGGTAGAATAATGGAATAGCGGACCCTGGACAGTATATCCTCTACCAGGTAGCATCACAGCTAGAGAACCTGTTTGCTTATTTTGTTTGATAAGCTGAAATGGTACAGGCCGGTTGTTATAACCAGCGACGGAATCTTTGGTAAAAGTGTACATTTTCATGTCTCCTTAAAAGTTTTCTCTATTATACATGAATTTTCTGAATATGGAATAAACAAAAATACCAGAAAGATACCTAATCCTTCTGGTATTTTCTTATGTATCTTACAAAATGAACAGTACACGCTGTACATCTTTTAACATTATGTATAGTGCAAACAAAATTGGTAAACTGTAAAATGAACATAAGTTTCTAATTATTCTGAAAACAAAAAGAGGGGGTTATAGTAGTACATACCATGTCAAACACCAAGAGATTTGTCGTTTACTAAGGAAATGTGTAAACGCTTACAAAATGCGACGACAAACTATATATCAGGGGGAATCAGAATGTCGGATACTGTAAAAATAGGGCTGATCCAGGCATCTAATGATGTAGATGGTCATGAGCCGGTGGAGGTTCATAAGCAGAAGGCGATCGAGAAGCATATCAGGCTGGTAAGAGAAACGAAGGATAAAGGAGCACAGGTCATCTGCCTCCAGGAGATTTTCTATGGTCCGTATTTTTGCTCGGAACAGAATCCAAAATGGTATGACGCCGCTGAGGAAATTCCGAATGGGCCGACGACGAAGCTGTTCCAGGAGCTGGCGAAGGAACTGGGCGTTGTCATTGTACTGCCTATTTATGAGAGAGAGGGGATTGCAACCTACTATAATACTGCGGCGGTAATTGATGCCGATGGGTCGTATCTAGGAAAATACCGAAAGCAGCATATCCCGCATGTTGGTGTGGGGGATCAGGCTGCGGCTTCTGGGAGAAATACTATTTCAAACCAGGCAACCTCGGTTATCCGGTGTTCGATACGGCTTTTGCGAAGATAGGTGTTTATATTTGCTATGATCGTCATTTCCCTGAAGGTGCCAGATTACTAGGATTAAAGGGAGCGGAGATTGTATTGAATCCGTCCGCAACAGTTGCCGGTTTGTCTGAATACTTGTGGAAGCTGGAGCAGCCTGCCCATGCTGTCGCGAATGGCTATTATGTTGGGGCTATCAACCGCGTTGGCGTGGAAGGTCCATGGAATATGGGCGAGTTCTATGGCCAATCTTATCTGGTTGATCCTCGCGGCAATTTTATTGCGATGGGAAGCGTGATAAAGATGAAGTCATTATCGGTGAAATGAATAAGAAGTTGATAAGGGAAGTCCGTGATACTTGGCAGTTCTATCGTGACAGACGACCGGAAACGTATGAAGATATGACAGCACTTTTACCATAACCACCATCAGACCAGGAAGGCTTTACAGTAGGCGGATGTAAAGCCTCTTTCTGTCCGTTCTTTTAAAAAGGGGAGGTTGTTTGCTTGAGTAAAGGGAATATCTCGAAAATTTCATATGAAGATCTGCAAGTGAACTTTCAGGAAGTCCATCCAGGACTGACGAATCAGGAAGCAGTCGAGGAATCCAATCGCTGTCTGTACTGCTATGATGCGCCATGCATCCAGGCATGTCCAACGGGAATTGATATCCCTGCTTTTATAAAAAAGATTGCTTCTGGAAATCTGAAGGGCTCAGCGAAAACGATCATGACCGCAAATCCGATTGGGGCAAGCTGCTCGCGTGTCTGTCCTACTGAAGAGCTGTGTGAGGGTGCGTGTGTTCTGAACCATTCAACCAAGCCAATCATGATTGGAAATCTGCAGCGCTATGCAACAGATTGGGCGATCAGGAATGAACAGGTCCTTTTCCATGCTGGCGAAAAGAATGGAAAGGCTGTAGCATCGTAGGCAGCGGCCCTGCTGGTTTATCAGCAGCAAGGGAGCTTGCATTGCTCGGTTATGATGTAACGATTTACGAAGCGGAGGATAAGGCAGGCGGGCTGAATACTTACGGAATCGTATCATTCCGGCTTCCGCAGGCCATCTCTTTCTGGGAAGTACAGCAGGTTGAGAGCCTTGATGTTAAAATCCGTACCAATACAAGAGTCGGAGTCGATATATCCGTTGAGGAAATCATGGACCAGCATGACATTGTTATCTTGGCTGTCGGGATGTCAAAGGTGCCAGAGCTTGGCATCGATGGGGAAGATCTAGAGGGTGTCTATGACGCTATTGAATTTGTCAAGGCGACAAAAACGAAACCGATCGACTACCAATTGTTAGGCAAAAAGGTTGTGGTCATCGGAGCTGGGAATACAGCGATTGATGGTGCGACATGTTCTGTAAGGCTTGGGGCAGAAAACGTTAAGATCCTCTATCGCCGCACGGTTGAAGAAATGACGGCCTACGATTTTGAATATGATTTTGCCAAGCAGGATGGTGTAGAATTCCGCTGGCTGACGGCACCTGTGAGGATTATTGGGGATGAAACCGGAAAGGTCAAGGCGATTGAGTGCGTGAAGATGGTGCTGGGTGAACCAGGTGAGGATGGCCGCCGGCGACCGGTACCGTTGGATGGCTCAGAGTTCCTTTTGGAAGTTGATGCAGTAATTAAGGCGATTGGCCAATCACGATATGTCGGATTGCTGGAAGCATTTGGACTTGAGCACCGGGGCGGTGTCGTAAAGATTGATCCCGAAACGTATCAGACCTCAAATCAGAAAGTGTTCGCGTGTGGCGACGTCATTTTTGGCAAAGGACAGGGAGAAGCGATGGTTGTTTCTGCAGCTCAGCAGGGCAAGGACACTGCCTACGCGATTCATCAGCTGTCGTCGAAGCCGGTTCCAGAAACAGCGTAATAAACAAAGGGAGGTAAGTGCATGGCAGATTTACGTATCAATTTGGCAGGAATCCAGTCGCCGAATCCGTTTTGGCTGGCTTCTGCTCCGCCAACGAACTCGGGCTACCAGGTTCAGCGTGCCTTTGAAGCGGGATGGGGCGGCGCTGTCTGGAAGACGCTTGGCGATCCGATTTTGAATGTCTCATCCCGTTTTGCTGCTGTCAGTTTCAACGGCCAGAAAGTGGCTGGCTTCAATAATATTGAATTGATTACCGACCGGCCGCTCGAGGTGAATTTAAAAGAAATTTATGAAACAAAGAAGAAATTCCCAAATCATGCTATCATCGCTTCCCTGATGGTCGAGCCGAAGCAGGAAAAGTGGCATGAGATTGTGAAGCGTGTGGAGGATGTCGCGTCGATGGACTTGAATTGAATTTCGGCTGTCCTCACGGTATGGCTGAACGCGGAATGGGTGCGGCATCCGGCCAGGTGCCTGAGCTTGTACAAAAGCAGACTTACTGGGTAAAGGAAGTCGCCAAAACTCCAGTCATCGTGAAGTTGACTCCGAATATCACGGATATCACTTTGACGGCTGAGGCAGCGGTCGAAGGCGGAGCGGATGCCATCAGTATGATCAATACGATTAACAGCCTCGCGGCGGTCGATATTGATACTTGGGATACCGTGCCGCATGTTGGCGGGAAAGGGGCACACGGCGGTTATTGCGGCCCAGCGGTGAAGCCGATTGCCCTGCACATGGTCGGCGAGTGTGCCAGAAATCCGCGAATCCATGTACCGATTTCCGGTATTGGCGGCATCTCCAACTGGCAGAATGCTGTTGAATTTATGCTGATGGGCGCAACAGGCGTACAGGTTTGTACCGCCGCGATGCACCATGGCTTCCGGATTGTTGAAGATATGATAGAAGGTCTGAACAATTATCTTGATGCCAAAGGAATTGCTTCGGTTTCGGATCTGGTCGGCAAGTCTGTCCAGAAATACTCTGACTGGGGCGACCTGGATCTCAACTATAAGATTGTGGCACGGATTAATAATGATTCTTGCATTAACTGCAATAAATGCCATATTGCCTGTGAAGACACATCGCACCAATGTATCGATATGCTGAAGGATGATAGCGGAAAGAGTTATTTGAAGGTTAGGGAAGAGGATTGCGTTGGCTGTAATCTATGCTCGATTGTCTGCCCGGTTGATGGGGCGATTGATATGGTCGAGGTCAAGAGCGGGCTGCCGCCGATGACATGGAATGAACGCCAGGCAGCGCTTGGAGCCCTGGCTTGCGGTGTAGACCCGGTACCTAAGTGATTGTTTTTCGGTTGCGAACAGGCAAGCAATGAAAGAACTAAAATTTCCAGCTTTTTAAAGGAGGAGAATGCATGAAAAAAGTGATTAAGAATGGAACGATTGTTACGGCAACAGATACGTTCCGTGCAGATGTGTTGGTTGAAAATGGTGTCATCAGCATGATTGTCGATAATCTTAACGATCAGGGAGCGGAGGTCGTGGATGCAACAGGCTGCTATCTTTTCCCTGGGGGAGTGGACCCGCATACTCATTTTGAGATGCCATTTGGCGGGACGGTCACGAAGGATGATTTTGAAACAGGGACGATTGCTGCTGCGTTTGGCGGGACGACGACCGTTATTGACTTTTGCTTGACGGACAAAGGGGCTCCGTTGAAAAATGCGATCGACACTTGGCATGCGAAGTCGAAGGAGAAGTCGGTAATTGACTATGGGTTCCATTTGATGATCGGTGAAATCAATGATGATGTACTCAGCCAGCTTCCTTCAGTAATTAATGAGGAGGGGATCACATCATTTAAGGTCTTTATGGCCTATAAAAATGTCCTGCAGGCGGATGATGAAACATTATTCAAAACACTGATTGCCGCCAAGGATCTCGGCGCCCTTGTCATGGTCCATGCCGAAAACGGCGATGTCATTGAGTATTTGACAAAGCAGGCGCTGGCACAGGGGAATACGGATCCGATCTATCATGCCTTAACGAGGCCGGCGGAAATCGAAGGAGAAGCGACTGAACGGGCATCGACATTTACAGGACTTGCGAATTCCCAGCTTTATGTCGTCCACGTATCCTGCGCTGACGCTGCAAGGAAAATTGCTGAAGCCAGGAATAAAGGCATTGATGTGTGGGGAGAAACCTGCCCTCAGTATCTGGTGCTCGACCAATCTTACCTGGAAAAGCCAGACTTTGAAGGTGCAAAATATGTCTGGTCACCTCCGCTCCGTGAAAAGTGGAATCAGGAAGTATTGTGGAATGCCTTAAAGACTGGACAGCTGCAAACTGTAGGCTCGGACCAATGTTCATTTGATTTTAAAGGGCAAAAGGAGCTGGGACGAGGAGATTTCTCGAAGATTCCAAATGGAGGCCCAATTGTTGAAGACCGCGTTTCGATTCTTTTCTCTGAGGGAGTCCTAAAGGGAAGGATTTCGCTTAATCAATTTGTCGATGTTACTTCCACAAAGGCTGCCAAGTTATTTGGGTTATATCCGAAAAAAGGAACGATCGCTGTCGGTGCAGATGCCGATCTTGTCATTTTTGATCCTACAGTCGAAAGAACGATTTCTGCGGAGAGCCACCATATGGCGGTTGATTACAGTGTGTTTGAAGGAATGAAGGTCACAGGTGAGCCTGTTTCCGTTTTATCTCGAGGAGAGTTTGTCATTCGCGATAAAACATTTGTCGGAAAGCCAGGTGCAGGCCAGTTCCTCAAGCGTGCTAAATATGGCGAGGTAAAAGCAAACCTGACAAAGGAAACTCTAACTTTATAAATCCAGGACACCATGCAATCAATTTCAAGAATTCGAGACAGTGAATCCCATTTACCACAGCAAGGGGGATTTCCCCTTGCTGCTGAATCTTGTTCATTTTGATAACTTATTGGAGGTGAGTATTAGGAATTTGCCTGTGCTCATTGTTTCCTACCGTCTTTTGAATTCAGAAAATTAAGTTTATTCTACCTGGAGGTGTCTGAATGAGTAAAAAAGGAAGTTACTTGAAATCGCCTGATTTACTGCCAATTTCACATGGTGACAGGAAAATCAGTGCATTCGGTTTTGCTGTCATCTGGGTCGGAATGGCTGTAGTCCTGGCTGCGTTTGCGATTGGCGGATCTGGGATTCAAACTTTGCCTTTAGGCTGGGTGATTGTTGCTACGCTCGTTGGTTCCGTCGCTATCGGGATTTTCATGACGATTATCGGTGATATCGGGGTGGAACACGGCTCTCGTTCCCGGTCTATATGCGGGCGCCGTTCGGAACGTTCGGGACTCATATTCCTTCACTAGTGCGCGGAATAACCGCATCCTGCTGGTTTGGGATTAACACTTACTTTGGCGCAACTGCTATCAATGGAATCCTGAATTTATTGTATGGTTTTGATAACTGGTTCATCTGCTTCGCATTATTTGCAACTGTACAGCTTGTGAATACTGCTCTTGGCATCAAAGCGGTTGAGCGCTTTGCTGATCTGGCAGCTCCAATCATCATCATCATTTCTTCCTGGATGTATGTGTCGCTGTCTGATAAAGCGATGGCAGAGGGAAGAGACATTTGGGTGTGGGTGGAAAGTCCAGTGACCGGCGGTGCCGCGTTCACCGCGTTCATGGTTGTTGTCATGGCGAATATGGGATTCTGGGCAACACTGGCGGCTGATATGCCGTCGTTATCGAGATTTTTTAAGGCACCTAAAAACGAGCGGAATTGGCTCAAGAGAAATAAAGCGCAAATCGCGGGCAGCATCATTGCCATGCCGATCGTCAATACATTCATGGTGATTATTGGTGCGGTCTCCTATGTGGCCGTCCTGAATTATGATCCTGTTGTTGGACTTCAGCAGGCGGCAAACGGATTTATTTTAGGTGTGCTTTTACTAATGATCGTATTAGCACAATGGTCAACAAATACTTCTGCAAACGTCATCCCGGCTGCAACGATTTTCTCGAATGTCGGCGGACCAAAGGTTCCTTTCTGGTAGGTGTCATCATGGCGGGTATCGTTGGGATCATTGTTCAGCCATGGAGTCTGTTCGGGATCATCATCCCTGCATTGCTTGTCATTGGCGGTATTTTATCAGCGATCGTAGGCATCCTTTTCACGGATTACTATATTCTTCGCAAAAGGCGAGTAAATGTCCAGGAACTGTATGAGGAGCATGGACAATTCAGGTATTTGAATGGATTCAATATGGCAGGAATGATTGCATGGATCTTAGGCGGAGCGGCTGCTTATATGATGCCATCCTACTCGTTCATTGTCGGATTTGCTGTCGGCGCGATTGCCTACTATGTACTGGCGAAATACTGGTGGTTCGAGAAATACAAGCAAGCGGAAATCGAGGATCCAAGTGACGAAAAGTACCTTGGTATCACAGTTGGCCGCGACTGGAGCATAGAAGAAGGTGTTGAGACGGTTGTAGTTCCAGAGGCGACAAACCCTATCAATACTTAATGGGAGCGTGAAATCATTGTCAGAGTACCAGGAATTTTTACAGGAAAGAGACCGGCTGGATTTTATGATCCAGCAGGGCTACAGCATCAAAAATATCACCGAGAATTTAAGTGGGGCCTTTGTAGAATTAGAAAACAAAGAAGGAGAGAGTGAAACCTTGCAAATCCTCACTCCAGATGCAAGGAAATATTTTTCAGTCCTTTTGTTGAAACAGCAAAAAACAGGTGTTTAAAAGGAGGAGGGTTGAACAGTGGAATATTTATTGAAGTGCCGAGGGAATGCCTTTCCCTGTGAAGTGACGATTGATGAAGACAATGGACGTTATATGATTAAGAAAGACGATTCAAGCGGTGAGGTGTTCAACTCTTCAACTGAGGTGGTCCATTGGATTTTAGACAACTGGGAGATTGATGACTTTTACGATCAATCACAATTTGAGGAAATGCTAAGTGAATTACGAGACATTCATTTAGTATAATTTGCAGTCAAGAACAGCTAATCAGCTGAATTTCGGGTTGGTTAGCTGTTTTTTTATAGGTGAATATACTGAAAAAACAGAAAACGACACATTTTTCGGTGAGATTATTTTATAGTAAAGGATAACCCTATGAAAAGGAGGTTTTTCTTTGAATTCTTATCTTACTGTAAAAGATCTTTTGCAAAGAAAGCATTTTGAAAATATTGAAGTCATTGCCGGCAAAGAAGGATTATCCAGACTTGTGAAATGGGTTCATGTGGTCGATGTGACGAAGATCAGAAATCTTTTGAACGGGAATGAATTGATTTTATCGACAGGGCTTGCCTGGAAAGAGGACAAGGCCATGTTCCTTTCGGTGGTGGAGCAGCTGATCGAATCACAAGCTTCAGGGCTATGTATTGAAATCGGTACATACACAACTTTTTTGCCTGAGGAAATCATTGAGCTGGCTAACGAGCAGCAATTTCCAATAATACTTTTTTAAACAAGAAGTGCCTTTTGTTGAAATAACACAGGATATACATACTCTCCTAATCAATCACCAATATCAAATGATCTCAGACTTGGAAGGCTATTCTCAGGCGCTGAATAAGAACCTTTTAACGATTGAAGATCATAATGACATCCTCCATTTTATCCAGCAATATCTAAAGATTCAGGTCATCACCATTTTTAGTCACCATGAAATACAGTTCACCCCAAAAGTAAATGAGAAGGAACAGGACGAACTAATGAATATTATTGAAAAACACGCTATGGGTCCTGCCTCGCCATCTGTTGCAAGCATGCCGATTCAGCTTCTCGGAGACAGCAAAGCCGAGCTGATTATCTATTGCAAAGACAGGGTTATAACAGATTTTGATCAGCTGATTCTCGACAGGACTGCTACCGCACTTGCTCAGTTTCTTCTAAGGAAGCACTATGTGGAGGAGAAAAAGCGGGCAGAGGAATCGGAATGGCTGATGAGCTGGCTTGACGGTGAATACAGCGAGGAGTCGATTCATGAGTACCTGGCTTATCACATGCCGGGGATGAAACCAAAGGGAGCATTCGTTTGCCTCTGCAAGCTCGATCCATTCAATAAATATTCAAACGTCGACTTAACGTATTTCAAGCTTTACACGAGGACGATTTTTGAGCAGCAGGCTTTACGTTGTTCAATTGAAAAGAGATTCGCTGATTTTTATCTTTCTGAATAAAAGAAATTCATCCACCTGGAAGCAGCGGATACGTGAAGGGATTGAAAAGCTCGTTCAGCAGGATTTTAAGGTTGGCAAGCATAAATCCAAGCTGGAGCTGGGGGTAGGTAAATACGTAGAGGATTTGACAAACCTCAATCTCAGTTATCAGACCGCGATTGAAACCATTCGGATCCAAAATCGTTGCGGCCAGCAGGTGATGAGCTATTTTTATGATGATCTTCATATTTACAGGCTGATTTCGCATTTGAACCGGCATTTGGATTTGAATGAAATTGTCCTGGAATATCTCGAACCAGTTATCTGCTATGACAAAAAGTATAATGGCAAGCTGATGGAAACATTGAAAACTTATCTTGCCTGTAATGGATCCAAGCAGGAAACTGCGAAGCGGCTCTTTGTCGTGCGGCAAACCTTATACCACCGGATTGAAAAGCTGGAAAAGCTGCTTGGTGATGATTTTATGAATCATGAAAAACGGCTTGCCATTGAATTCATGCTCCATTCCTATGAATTCCTGCTTTCGTCAAAACAGGGGAAACCGGTTGAACAGGAATCATTGTCGTAATTTACTGATCATGCTTTTTTCATTATGTGCAATCTTTAAAGCTACATATTTTACATAATGTCTAATGAAAGCATGGATCAAATAAAAGATAATTTACTATAAGGTAAGATTTTTAAATATTTCGAAAAAATAAGGAGGTTAAGAAGTAATGACTGTCATAAAAAATGAAACAGCTGTCTTGAAGAATTACATCAATGGAGAATGGGTGGATGCGCAAAGCACAGAAGCGCTCGATGTGCCAAATCCGGCAACAGGTGAAGTGCTGGCGAGGGTGCCGATATCCACAAAAGCAGATGTCGATCTAGCAATAAGCGCTGCGAATGAAGCCTTCAAAACATGGAAAAATACTCCGGTGCCAAAAAGGGCGAGAATTTTATATAAGTACCATCACCTTCTGACAGAAAATCATGAAAAGCTGGCAAAGCTGATCGTTCAGGAGAATGGTAAAGCCTATAAGGAAGCACATGGAGAAGTGCAGAGGGGCATCGAGTGTGTAGAATTTGCAGCTGGGGCGCCAACGCTGATGATGGGAGAAAGTCTGTCAAATATAGCGGAGGATATCGACTCTGAGATGTTTCGTTATCCGCTGGGTGTAGTTGGCGGAATCACGCCGTTTAACTTTCCGATGATGGTGCCGCTGTGGATGTTCCCATTGGCAATTGCATGCGGAAATACATTTGTCCTTAAGCCATCTGAACGAACACCGCTATTAGCGAATGAATTGGTTGGGCTGTTCAGTGAAGCTGGTGCGCCGAAGGGAGTTTTGAATATCGTTCATGGAGCCCATGATGTCGTGAATGGACTGCTAGACCATGAGGATGTGAAGGCGATTTCTTTTGTTGGCTCACAGCCAGTCGCCAAATATGTCTATGAAAGAGCGGCCGCTCAAGGGAAACGCGTCCAGGCATTATCTGGAGCGAAAAATCACCACATTGTCATGCCGGATGCGGATATGGAAAAGACCGTTACACATATTGTCAGTTCGGCTTATGGAAGTGCCGGTCAGCGATGCATGGCGTGCAGTGCTGTCGTTGTTGTTGGCGAAGGTGAGCAGTTCGTCCAGGCCTTAAAGCAGAAGGCAGACGAGCTTGTGATTGGTAATGGTCTGGATGATGAGGTTCTTCTGACTCCGGTCATCAGGGAATCACATCGTGAAAAGGTGCTGGGTTACATTGAAAAAGGTGTGGAAGAAGGTGCAACGCTGTTGCTGGATGGACGAAATGCACTCGACGAATTGAAGGAAGGTACATTCCTGGGACCGACGATTTTTGACGATGTCACCCCTGAAATGACGATTGCGAAGGATGAAATTTTCGCACCGGTATTAAGCTTGCTGAGGGCGGAGGATTTGGATGAAGCACTTGAGTATCTTCGAAAATCCCGTTTCGGAAATGGTGCAACCATCTATTCAAAGGATGCAAGGGCCATACGAAAATTCAGAGAAGAAGCAGATGCAGGAATGCTGGGAGTCAATGTTGGCGTACCGGCAACCATGGCTTTCTTCCCATTCTCCGGCTGGAAAGACTCCTTCTATGGAGACCTTCATGTAAATGGCAAGGATGGGGTCAATTTCTTTACTCGTAAAAAAATGATCACTTCCCGTTTCGATTATTAAATATACGTATTAAGCATGAAATAGAGCTTAGGAGGAAGGCAGGTATGACTAAAATTAAACAAGGTGAGGATTTCCTCACAAAAGACCGGGATTATATCTGGCATTCCATGAAGCCGTACAGTCCTGACAGTACATTGATTGCCGAAAAGGCGGAAGGCTCATGGGTGACAGACCATAAAGGGAAAAGATATCTGGATGCCATGGCTGGACTGTGGTGTGTGAATGTTGGGTACGGAAGGACTGAACTTGCGGATGCAGCGTATGAGCAGCTGAAGCAAATGGCTTATTTCCCGCTCAGCCAGAGTCACATTCCCGCGATCAAGCTTGCGGAAAAATTAAATGAACTTCTTGGCGACGACTATGTGATCTTCTTTTCGAACAGCGGTTCGGAAGCGAACGAAACGGCCTTCAAGCTGGTAAGACAATATCATCAGCAAAACGGAGAGCCAGAACGGTACAAATTTATTTCCCGCTACCGGGCATACCATGGTAATTCAATGGGGGCGCTGGCGGCAACAGGGCAGGCGCAGCGGAAATACAAGTATGAACCGCTTGCTCCCGGCTTCCTGCATGTGGCCCCGCCGGATTTATACAGGGATGCCGATCAGGCCGATATGAATGGTGCTGATCTGCAATCGGTCAAGGATATCGACCGCGTGATGACCTGGGAACTGAGCGAGACGATTGCCGGTGTCATCATGGAGCCGATCATCACGGGCGGTGGAGTCATTGTCCCTCCTGATCAATATATGAAGGGTGTAAAAGAGGTTTGTGAAAAACATGGAGCCCTCTTGATTGCAGATGAGGTTATTTGCGGATTCGGTCGCACAGGAAAGCCATTTGGCTTTATGAATTACGATGTCAAACCGGATATCATCACGATGGCCAAGGGAATAACCAGCGCCTATCTCCCATTGTCGGCAACGGCCGTTCGCAAGGAAATCTACGAAGCTTTTAAAGGTTCAGAGGAATACGATTATTTCCGCCATGTCAATACGTTTGGAGGAAACCCTGCGGCCTGTGCCCTGGCGTTGAAGAATCTGGAGATCATGGAAAATGAGCAGCTATTTGATCGCTCAAGAGAGCTTGGGGATTATTTAAAGCAAGGTCTGTCGTCAAAGCTTAAAGGTCTTCCTTTTGTAGGGGATGTCAGAGGAAAGGGTCTGCTTGTCGGGATTGAGCTGGTGAAAGATAAAACTTCAAAGGATCCTCTGGGAACGGATCTTGTGAATAAAGTCATTGGCGGGTGTAAACAAAAGGGACTGATCATTGGCAAGAACGGGGCTACTGTAGCTGGCTACAACAATGTCCTGACGCTTGCTCCGCCTCTGAACATTGAATTTGAAGATTTGGATTTCATCATCCAGACACTGTCTGAAGAGCTGAAAGCAATTCAGTAAAATCACCATCTAGGACACTCGTAATCCATGAAGCTAGAGGGAATTGCGGGTGTTTTGTACTTTAATAGGAAATTATAAAATATTTTCAATGTGAATAACTATCCAGGTTTTCTTAATCCAGCTCCAGCGCCTAGCCCCTCGAGTCGCTTCGGTCCGCACAATGAAGCCAAAGAACGACTTCACTGGTCGGCCCTCCAGCGCTTGTCGGGGCTGAACGAGGCGCTTGCGCTTTTTGTTCCACATACTATTTTACTTGAAAGGTAGATGGACGATGAGAATTGGTGTACCTAAAGAAGTCAAGAACAACGAGAACAGGGTTGGCCTCACGCCAGCAGGGGTGATGCAGCTGACACAGCACCAGCATAAGGTTGTCATTGAAAAAGCAGCAGGTGTTAATTCCGGGTTTATTGATGAGCTTTATATAGAAGCTGGAGCCGTGATTGCCGAGACGGCCTCAGAGGTTTGGAAAAGTGAGATGGTTATCAAGGTCAAGGAGCCAACGCCAGACGAGTACAAGTATTTTTATGATGGCCTGATTTTATTTACGTATTTGCACCTTGCTGCTGACCGGCGGTTAACGGAAGCCTTAATTGAAAAGAATGTCGTGGCTGTCGCCTATGAAACTGTTCAGCTCCCGAATCGGACATTGCCGCTGCTCACACCAATGAGCGAGGTGGCCGGAAGGATGGCGACACAGATTGGAGCAGCATTCCTTGAAAAAACACACGGCGGAAAAGGTGTTTTGCTTGGCGGGGTTCCAGGTGTCAATAGGGGGAAAGTGACGATTATTGGCGGAGGCGTGGTCGGTACGAATGCTGCGAAGGTCGCAGTTGGCCTGGGAGCGCAGGTGTCCATTCTTGATGTAAGCCCTGAACGGCTCAGGGAACTCGATGATATTTTTGGCTACAGCATAACGACCTTGATGTCTAGCCCATATACGATTGCGGATACCGTTGCTGAATCGGACCTTGTGATCGGGGCAGTCCTTATTCCAGGTGCGAAGGCACCGAAGCTTGTAACGGAAGAAATGGTGTGCTTGATGCAGGAAGGTTCTGTGATTGTCGATGTGGCGATTGACCAGGGAGGGATCTTTGAAACTGCCACCCATGTTACCACCCATGCCAATCCAACCTATGTAAAACATGGGGTTGTCCACTATGCAGTCGGAAACATGCCGGGCGCAGTTCCGAGGACATCAACAATAGCCCTGACCAATGTGACAGTTCCTTATATTTTACAAATCGCCAATAAAGGATACGAGCGAGCCTTTATAGAAAATGATGCCTTACATAAAGGGCTCAATGTCCTGAATGGAAAAATCGTCTATGAAGAAGTTGCAAAGGCACACCAGATGACGATGATTTAGATTGAATGAGCAACTTTAAAAGCTAAAAATTCTGAAATACCAGATTTAGTCGTCCTGAATTCTAGTATAATGAAAAGAGAGAAAAATAAAATTAAAGAAATGAAAGTGGAATTAACAATGATTGATGGGAAAGTTCTGTTTGATTCCAACAAGGTTGCTGAAAGGGAAGCGTATCAATTCGAATGTTAAACTTTAGAACAAGCTGATAATCATCGGCTTGTTTTATTTTTCATTTTTATCTGTCAGGAAAAAATATCATTTCTATTTCTTCTATTATATAAGCATTTCATATGTGATAATTTTTAACAATCGTATAAGAGTGTAAATACGTAAATTTTTGTTGTCGACGGAATCCTCAGTAAAAGTGTACATTTTCATGTCTCCTTAAAAATTTTCTCTATTATACATGGATTTTCTGAATATGAAATTAACAAAAATATATTGACTCTGACGCAGTGTTATAGTTTACGCTCTAAATGTGGAGGTGATCGAGATATGTACAAAGTAAAAGAAGTTGCGGAGACGACTGGAGTAAGTGTGCGTACTTTGCATCACTATGATCGTATTGGTTTACTCAAACCGGAGAGGGTGTCCTCTTCTGGATACCGGCTTTATTCAGATGAAAATCTGGAGCGCCTTCAGCAAATTTTAGTTTTCAAGGAAATGGATTTTTCTCTTCAAGAAATCAAGGACATTGTTAATCGGCCAGATTTCAACCGCAAAGAAAATCTTAAAAAGCATAAAGAATTGCTTTTAGCGAAAAAAAAGCGGCTTGATGAGATCATTCGGACAGTGGAAATGACAATCGATTCAATAGAAGGAGGTTATCAAATGAAGAATAATGATATGTTCAAAGGTTTTGATATGAAGGAAATCGAAGAACATCAGAAAAAATATAGTGAGGAAGCGAAGGAGAGATACGGTAAGGAGACTGTCGAAAAAGTAGAGAAGAGAACTATTGGATATTCTCCTGAAGACTGGGGTGAAATCCAGAAGAAGACAGATGAAATTTATAAGCGAGTCATTGCCGGAATGGACCTCGGTCCAGAAGACCCAGGAGTACAGCGAGCAGTAGCGGATTGGCGCCAGTTTATTACTGATCATTATTATGATTGCACCCTGGATATATTTCGCGGGCTAGGGGATTTATATGTCGATGACCCACGGTTCACGAAAAATATAGACAAATACCAACAAGGACTAGCAGCGTTTTTTAAAGAAGCAATACATTACTATTGCGATCAGCAAGCAAAGTAAATCATTTTATAAAGCTCGGAAGCAGCCAATTGATATTGGCTGTTTTTTTATTGTCGATTGAAACAAAACTCTATTTCCTGCGTATAAAGATATAGCGTTACAGTTTTTTCGTCTGTTTAGGTTTTTATAGATTCCATAAAAGTGAATGAGGGTATTACTATTACGAAGGAGGTTTTTTCATGAAGAAGTTCTTCAAAAGAATTAGGCTTATATTTAAAGTGAAAAGGTTTGTTCCTTTTTTAATAGAATTCTTTACTTCTAAAATGGTCCCAGTAAAGCAAAAAGTAATTTCAGTTGGTTTGATTATCGGCTATTTTCTCCTGCCGTTTGATATCATCCCCGACTTCTTGACGCTGATAGATCGTAGATGATGTAGGCGTGCTGCTTATCATTTTTCAACAGATCATAAAAATGGCTTCTCCTGAGCTGAAGGAAAAACATGGATTAGATTAAAATCAGATAGATAAATCCAATATTACATGGTTGAAATGGATCACCACGTTAATATTTCTTAAAGGGGAATATATTTGATATAATTCAAAAAAAAGACTATCTTGCACTTTTCCTATAGCCACAATGGTGCATTTCCAGATGGGGGGAAGCTTAATGCACAGAAATCAAGAGTTATATATATATCTAAAAGAAAACACCCGCAATTTAACTGAGGAATGGTATCAAAATATTGATAGAACTAAGACAGCAGGTGTTTATGCGTCAAAGGAACCTGATGTCATAAAAGCCTTAAAAGAGCAAAACCATGATTTTCATCTGCATTTTATTGAATTATTTAATAAAGGGGAAAAAGATTTTTTCCAGGACTTTGAACCTTGGATTAACGAAATTGCCAGTGATATCGAACATATTAATACACCTATCCATTATGTGATCAGGGAATTTAAAAACGTCAGGAATCAGTATTTTGAATATCTCCGAAAATTTGCTGAGGTACATCCAGAGATAACAAGAAAAGAAGTTGATGTCTGGTATGATGTCATCCTTAAAGAAATGGATGAAGTCATTTTACGATTTGTTGAAGCTACATATAAATACTCGCAAACCGTTTTGAAAGCCCAGCAGGAGACAATCAACGAATTAAGTGCACCTGTTATCTCGTTAAGCAACCATCAAGGCTTGCTGCCTCTAATTGGAGATATTGATACATCCAGGGCGAAAATGATCCTTGAAAACACACTGAAACATTGCAGTCAAAGAGGGATACACCATTTGTTTGTCGATCTATCCGGTGTGGCGATGATAGACACAATGGTTGCCCACCAGTTATTCCAGCTTTTAAATGCATTGAAACTAATAGGCGTGAACACAACTCTTTCTGGTATCCGGCCTGAAATTGCCCAGACAGCCGTACAGCTAGGCCTTTCCTTTAAAGATACAAAAGTTCGAACAAACCTGGCCCAGGCTCTTGAGCAAAAGTAAAAAAGGCTTTCCACTGTGTGGAAAGCCTTTTACACTTGTTAAGCCATTATATATTGATCCTCACGAAATCCATTTTTATCCTGGACAATCTCATCTACTTCGGAACCTTCGAGTGTTTCTTTCTTTAGCAATTCATCTACTAGTCGTTCAAATTGATTCCGGTTGGCATTTATGATCATTTCGGATTTTTCTAAAGCGTTATCGAAAAGCTCCTGCATTTTTGTTTCTTTTAAGCCTTTGCTAAATGTAAGTGAGAAACCTTCCTGAAGCAATCCGGTGTCAACCATTTGCTCAATGATCTGTTTAGCCTGTTGGACATCTCCGCTTACCCCAATACTGTGCTCACCTAGAATCATCCTTTCAGCGACACCGCCAGCAAGAATCATGGCAATCCGGTCGATCAAATCGCTGTGAGTAGACAATTGAAGCTCTTTAGGAATTGGAGCAACATAACCGAGTGCCTGTCCACGAGGAATGATCGTTGCTTTACGGACTGAACCAGGTTTAGTAACAGCTGATACCAGAGCATGTCCTGCCTCATGGATTGCTACCCTTCGCTTTGTGTCGGCATCCTGAAGGGTGCGGGACGTGCTTCCGAGTATTGTTCGGTCAAGAGCATAATCAATATCACTCTTCGAAATGAAATCCTGTCCATTCCTTAACGCCCGTCTGCTTGCAGTTTCAAACAATGAATGCAGCTCTGCGCCTGAGAATCCAGAAGTGCTTTCTGCCAGGTCATCCAATGCTGCGACTACATTGTCAGCAAGGTTTTTTCCTTTAATATGAATATCGATGATCTCTCTTCTCCCTTTCGTATCTGGAAGAGGGACGTTAAATGAGAAATCGATACGTCCAGGGCGCAGGAATGCATCATCAAGCATGTCTTTTCTGTTTGTAGCAGCAATGAATAGGATGCCATCGTTAGAATGTCCCCCGTCAAGCTGGACAAGAAGCTCTGTCAGTGTCTTTTCACCTTCTTCACCGCCATGGGGTTTACGCTTGCCTGCAAGAGCATCGACTTCATCGATGAAAATTACAGCCGGGCCTTGCTTGCGGGCACTTTGGAATAAGCTGCGGACACGTGATGCACCTACACCGATGAACATCTCATTAAATGCAGATCCACTGGCTGAGAAGAAATTGGCATTCAATTCACGGGCAATAGCTTGAGCAAGCAGGGTTTTACCTGTGCCTGGAGGTCCGTATAACAGAATCCCCTTTGGAGGCTTAATGCCCATCTTGGATGATTTTTCTGGATTTTTCAAGATTGATAGAGTCTGTATGATTTCCTCTTTCATTTCTTCTTGCAATCCACCTACATCTGCTAAGGTAATGGAAGGCAGGGGGGTAGGTTTTGAAAGACTGTTTTTCATTCTATTGCCTGTGCCTATACCTCCTGTTTTCTTTTGGATCACGAACGCAGTAGCCATCAACAGCAATAACACTCCACCAAGGATCCAAGCGCCATACTTACTGTTGTTCGTATACTCATAGTTTATATTGTATTTCTCTACTAATTTCTCAACCATCTGGCTGCCTGGAGGAACTTGGGAAACAAATGTTGAATCATTTGTCTCAAGTACGAGAGTTCCATCCATTTTTTCAATAAGTGTTGCTTCGCCACCATTCAGGCCCTCAATAGACTTGACAAGCGAAGAAAATGGAACAGATACTTTATCATCAGTATTTTGAACGACAAATGTCACTGTTAACGTAATTATAACCATAAACGCCGCAAAAAGCGGAAGGATCTTAGAAACAAACTTCGGATTTGAATTCATAGTTTCAGCTCCTTATCAATTCAATTCTAAATACCATTATAAGTAATATATCAACGTTATGAATGGGTAAATTGTACGACTAGCAGTGGTAAATAAATGAAATTAATAGGCTTGATGTTTAGAAATGTTGCTATGACGGGTATTGAGTATGTTTTTCTGTATTTGTTGTTGGGAAAATTCATGTGGACAAATTGTGACATTAATCTAAAATGGAAAAAAATACAAGTAAGAACACGATAGCTACTTGAAACTTTTGGAAGGTAAAGATAGGATGGAGAGAGAAATACTTAAGTAATATTCTGACATTTATATTCTGTACTCAGGAGGGGTCTTTTTGAAGGGCTGGAAAAATCCCATACTCTTGGTTTTGGGAATTGGGGTTTCAAACATTGGTAATTGGATTTATTTTGTGGCTATAAATTTATTAGTATTAAAATTAACAGGCTCTGCCGCTGCGATTGCAGGATTATTCATCATCAGGCCGTTGGCGATTCTCCTGACTAATACTTGGGCTGGCAGCGTCATAGATTGGGTCAATAAGAGAAGGTTAATGATTTCCATTGATGTTCTTCGGGGTATTTTAATTGCGATCATTCCATTATTTACTTCTTTAGTTCCGATTTATATTATTATGTTCTTAACAAATATTGCTGGGGCATTTTTTGGCCCAACTTCAGAAACATACATAACGAAGCTTGTACCTCCTGAAAAGAGAAAACGCTTCAATTCAATTTTTTCATTCGCAACATCCGGGGCAATGCTGGTTGGCCCGAGTGTGTCTGGACTGCTGATCATGTATGGAAGCATAAGTACAAGTATTTATATTAATGCAGTAACTTTCTTTTTATGTGCTGTAGCAATTTTCTTCCTGCCTGATGTCGATGAACGTGCAGCGAATGAACAGTATAGGGATCGAATTACGATGAAAATGATTGCTGCCGATTGGAAGGCTGTAATCAATTTCGGGAAAACAGCAGCAGGGTTTATGGTGGTTTTCCTGGTTTTTCAGTTCATTACATTAATCTCATTTGCACTTGATTCACAGGAGGTAACCTTCATTCAGCAGGTTGTCGGCTTATCAGAACAGAATTATGGATTGTTGGTAAGTCTTACGGGAGCTGGTTATGTGGCTGGTTCATTTGCAGTGTCAGCTCTGGCGAATCGTCTTTCTATAAAAATGCTGCTGGGAGCGGGGTCCTTTTTGTCTGTAACAGGATACTTGCTGTTTTATCTTGCTTCTGCAGACACAGTGCCTCTGGCTGTCATTGGCTTTATAATTATTGGGTTCTTTTCTCCATTTTCTTTTACGGGATATACAACTTTTTTCCAAAACAATGTTCCGGTTGACTTAATGGGAAGGTTCAGCAGTGCGTTTGCCTTCTTTCAGGCAATGATCCAAATCGTCTTAACGTTGCTATTAGGTTATTTAGCGGAATTAGTGAAACTGCAAACAGTCACTATCGCATTCTCCGCACTGGGGCTCTTGCTGGCTGTTGCTCTGACTTTAATCATATTCCTTCAGTCAAAAAAAGATCTATTCATCCTTGAAGCAGAGAATAACTTAACAGAAGAAGGTTAGTAATGCTGTACTGGCTTAAATCCAGTACAGCATTTTTTATAGGGGGAAAAACTTAGGATCTTCCGACAAGATACAAAAAAACAAAATGATTGGCAGAAAATAGATTTGATGATATCCAGGATTAACATAGGAATTTAGACGAGGTGTAATAAAGGGAGGGAAGAGCTTGTTCCATGTTGTATTGATTGCAGGTGGGGTCGCATTGTCTGTCGGAAGAGGGAATTGGCAAAGGTGGAAGGAGTTTTTACCTGCTTTTTATTTCTGGGCCTTGTTTAGCTGTTTCTATGAGTATATTTCCTACATCGGAAACAAACATCTGTGGGAATTTGACGAGAACTTCATGAGTCTATTCGTTACGGAAACATTATATACGTTTTTTTTACCAAGCATGATTGTTTTGTTCCTGGGCGGTTTTCCTGAAGAAAGAACTAAAAGGTTCTTGTATTATTTAAAGTGGATTTCTTTGTCGGTCATTATAGAGGCAATTGCACTTAAAATGGGAGCTATCAAATTCGCACACGGCTGGTCGATGGGCTGGGAAGTATTTTTCTGCAGCACAATGTATACCATGCTCAGGCTCCACTGTAAGAATCCTTTGAATGCGTTTATTCTTTCGATATTCTTTGTCTTTTTTTATTTAATGATCTTTATCTACCAACTTGTTTGAAGGTAAATAGCTCACATGCTGATTGTTTGGCAGTTAAGGGAATTGTTTCAAAAAAAGGTGTAAATTTTATTTAAGCAAAAATGAAATTTGAGGTGTAATGTGATTTGTATTACTTTCAGGATAAAGAGCCGATATTCATCGTGTTTTCTCTGATTGTGAAATCACTCTTCCTATCCCCTTATTTTATTTTAGGAGACGATGCCCATATCCGTGTTCATGACAATCTAGACTCGAATTTGGCATGGTATAAGGTACTTGCTGAGAGTGGACAGATTGCCGGATCATTACAATCCAGGATTCCTCAAATCATTAAGGGCTGCCAAGGAATGCACTTGGAACCGAGTACAGCCTGATTGTGTGGTTATATGTATGGTTTCCAACGATGATTGCCTATGGAATAAGCCAGGCAATCACCAGGTTTATCGCCTTTCTTGGAATGTACCGGGTTTTGAAGGACCACTTTATTAATGGTAAAGATCAAAGCCTGATTCGGATTGGGACTGCACTTGCTTTTGCCCTAACCCCTTTTTGGCCGTCTGGGATGCTTAGCACTTTGGGAATGCTTGACTAAGTGTCCGAATAAAGATAATAATGAATGAGTGTATTTTTTTTGTAAGGTTTTCGGAACATGGTAAGTACCCAATATTTAATTTTAACTTAAAAGGAGCAAGACCACTTCATGAACATTTGGGAATTATTTGTGGCATTTATACTAGGGTTAGTAGAAGGATTAACTGAATTTGCGCCTGTTTCGTCTACTGGTCATATGATTATTGTCGATGACCTCTTATTGCATTCTAAACAATTATTTACAGAACCTGTTGCCAATACCTTTAAAGTAGTCATTCAATTAGGATCTATATTAGCAGTGGTCATTGTGTTTAAGGAAAGATTCATTAACCTATTGGCGCTGAAAAAAGGTGTTTCAATCGGAGATTCCAAAGGAAGGCTAAGCTTGCCTAAGGTGATTGTTGGTTTGATTCCCGCCGGGTTGACAGGAGTTTTATTTGAGGACTATATTGACGAATACCTATTTTCGGTAGAAACAGTCATAATCGGATTAGTAGTCGGTGCATTTCTATTAATTCTCGCAGACCGCTTTCAACCAAAACAACTTAAGACTGAAGATGTTGATCAAATCAGCTATAAACAAGCATTAGGAGTAGGTTTGTTCCAGTGTCTCGGATTATGGCCAGGATTCTCAAGGTCTGGTTCAACAATTGCTGGAGGAGTTATTCTTGGTATGAGCCACCGGGCCGCTTCCGATTTCACTTTCATCATGGCGGTTCCAATCATGCTTGGCGCCAGCGGCATTTCCCTATTGAAAAATTGGGGATATTTCACGATGGACGCACTGCCGTTTTTCACCGTTGGTTTCCTTAGTGCGTTTGTCTTTGCTTTGATATTCATTAAATTCTTTTTGAGGTTAATCAACAAAATTAAATTGGTGCCTTTTGCGATTTATCGAATCATATTGGCAGCTTTGATTTATTTTATATTTCTTTAGTTTGAAAAGGAAAAGGCATTAAGTGCCTTTTCCTTTTTTACGTTTACAAATATCCTTTACCAGCGGTGGGCTTTTGCGTTCCCTCTCGCAAGAATGGTATTCTTCGTGACCTGAGTCTGGCCATTCACTTGAGAATTTAATCGCTTGCGCCTTGTCCAAGTGTGGTGGAAAAGTTCTGAGTGCGGATCCAAATGATCTTTGTAACTCATACTATCACCTCAGGGATGGATTTTTGAAACGTCTGATATTCGTAAGAACATCACTATTAGCATTTGTATTATCAAATAGCAATATACATCAGTGAACTTGAGTGGAGCAATTAAATTTTTTTGCTTTTTTTGTAACTTTTTACAATATTCATCGTATTAACCTACGAGAAAGCAAATTAGAATACAAATATTTTTAAAAGAGAAGAGGAGATTCTATGTCGCAATTTGCCCTTGAGGTAAAGGCGTTAACAAAGACAATTGGTAAAAAAACAATTGTTGATGATGTGAGTTTTAAAGTGGAACGGGGTGAAATTTTCGGACTCCTGGGCCCTAATGGTGCAGGGAAAACAACAATTATCCGAATGATTGTTAGTCTGATTAATCGCACAGGAGGAACTGTGCTAATTAATGGATATGATTTGGATGATTCCTTTACAGAAGCAATGAATGAATTAGGCGCTATTGTGGAAAACCCGGAATTCTATAAATACCTTAGTGGATATAAAAATCTCAGGCATTACGCTCGTATGGCATTAAGCGATATTACTGAAGGGCGGATTAAGGAAGTGACCGAATTGGTAGGTCTTGAAAATGCAATAAATGACAAAGTTCGTACATATTCCTTAGGGATGCGCCAACGCCTGGGGGTTGCACAAGCCATTTTACATAAGCCTTCTATTCTCATACTGGATGAGCCAACAAACGGACTTGATCCTCAAGGCATCCGTGAATTCCGAGATTATTTACGCTTGCTGGCAAGCCATGGAACATCTGTGTTAGTCTCGTCGCACTTATTATCAGAAATGCAGCTAATGTGCGACCGGTTTGCGATTATTGAAACGGGAAAACTGATCCATATATCTTCCATGCATGATAATGAAACTTCAGAGGCTAAAAAGGCAAAAACGATTGAAGTGGAACTATCAAATCCAACACTTGCTTCCAAGCTCTTAACAGAACACATGGCCGATGTGAATGTGACTTCTAGTAAAGGCACGCGTCTGACCTTATCCGTGCGAAAAGAACAAATTCCAATGATCAATAAGCTATTTGTTGAAAATGATATAGATGTTTTTGAAATCTTAAATGTAAAAGCAACGCTTGAAGACCGCTTCTTGGAAATCACAAATAAAGACAAAAAGGAGGAAATGGTATGATTCCTTTAATACAAAATGAATTGATGAAAATTTTCGGCAAAATGGCAAGCTGGATATACATGATTGTTATTGTACTCGCAGTTTTAATCGCAGGAATTATTTATTCCAAATTCAGCGCAGACCCTAACCTAAATTGGAAACAGGATACACAAGCTGAAATTACCATGCTTAAAAACCAGATGGCATCTGCTTCCGGTGACGAAAAGAAAATGATTCAAAACCAAATTGAGCAGACCCAGCAATTTTTGGATCAGGACATAAATCCAAATGAGAAAACAAACTGGCATTTTATGAATGATGTTGTTGTAGGTGTCAGTTCACTTGTCACTTTGTTCGTGGTAGTTGTAGGCAGTGCCAATGTTGCGGCAGAATTCTCTGATGGAACGATCAAACAGCTTTTGATCCGTCCTCATCAAAGATGGCGAATCCTCCTGTCAAAGTACATAGCTGTCATCATTTATGCATTATTATTGGTCCTGACATTAATCGTATCTGGCTATATAATTGGATTACTCCTATTTGGCAGCGGTGATTTCAATATGAAGATGTTTGAAATCACGCTGGAAGGTAGAAAAGTGGCAATTGTCGGGACACAATTCTTGTTGAAAATGCTTTACTTCATTCCAAGCCTTCTCATCATCATGACAATTGCTTTTATGCTGTCAACATTGTTTAAAAGCCAGGCTCTTGCAGTTGGAATAGGTATCTTTGTCCTGTTCTTTTCATCGACACTAGGCGGGATTATCCTGATGCTTGCTGACAAATATACTTGGGCGAAATTATTGATTTTCCCGCATTTGGATTTGACAGTCTATGCTCTCCAGGATAGGATTCTTGAAGATATAACATTGCCAATATCCCTTTCAATACTTGCTGTGTATTACGCAGTATTTATGATGCTAACATTTTTATTTTTCCAAAAGAGGGATATCAGTATTTAAAGAGAATAAAATAAAGTTGGAAGGGGAGAGGGACGGTGAATCCTATTTTATTGGATTTTCCAACTGAATTTGAAACGGACCGGCTTTTGATCAGGATGCCGCTGCCCGGTGATGGTGCTGTAACTTGTGAATCAATCAATGCATCATTAAAAGAACTCCAGCCCTGGATGCCGTTTGCCCAAAAAGAACAATCGGTTGAAGAAACGGAAGTAGTGATCAGACAAGGGTATGTGAATTTTTTAAATCGGTCAGACTTGAGGCTCCTTGTATTCAAGAAAGACACCGGGGAATTTGTCGCCTCATCTGGTTTACATAGAATTAACTGGGACGTACCCAAGTTCGAAATCGGTTATTGGATCGACACTCGATATTGTGGGCAGGGTATATGACAGAGGCTGTCCAGGGAATCACAGACTTTGCCGTTCGGGAGCTTAAAGCCCGCAGAATCGAAATTCGCTGTGATTCACTGAATACCAAAAGTAAGGCAATTCCCAAAAAATTAGGCTTTGCTCTCGATGGCATACTAAAGAATGATTCAGTTTCAGTTGAAGGTGAACTAAGGGATACTTGTATTTATTCTAAAATATTTTAACAAGTTGTCATTATATTATACCTTAGTCGGACAAAACCGGGCGTTGGGCAGGTGCTTTTGTCCGAAGTGATAC
>NZ_BAUW01000025.1 GCF_000517385.1 Mesobacillus boroniphilus JCM 21738
GCTTATAGAGAAAGTCTATAAGCCCAAAAAGATGCTGAAGCTGCTAAAAGGTCTTATAGAAAGAATCTATAAGCCCAAAAAGATGCCGAAGCCGCAAAAAGGGCTTATAGACAGAATGTTTAACATGAAAATGAGTTTACAGCCATCAGAATTCAACATGTCCTACTCAAAAAACTGATGCCTTCTTGTCCCAACTACAATAAAGTGATTTTTTAAGATATGTCTGATTGTCTTTCGTGACAGTAAACCATTGGACCAGATATAAATTTCGGTGCTCGTTAACTTCCTCTCCGGAAAAAGTAACTTAATTTCCTCGATACTTCGCATAACTGCGGCTTCAATCCCTTCATGTGTTCCACAGTGGCTGCATACGAATTCCTTTTTTTCAATTATATCTATAAGCTGATGGCATTCTTCACACATAAGCCCTTTCTTCAGTTTTTCATAATCATACTTTGGAGCTCGTTTATAAGGGGAGTCAGTTTGGTGCAATTGTAAAAGCTTCTCTGCAATTTTTCTGTGAAGGTTTGTCAATTTGGAATGTTTCTTGTTTAGATTTTTCATATAACGATTTAATTGGCTTGGAAAAATAATAGGTGCATCCTTAGGGGACTGATATAGAGTGAATTCAGGGTTGTTGAAGACGACGGAGGACTCAATCACAAGGCGAAAGCCTAAGCTTTCAAATAGTTGTCGAAGCAGGGAGATACTCCGTTTTAATTGGAGCAGGGGATCTTTGATTTCACTTCCGTTGATTTTTTTGAGGCGTTCACCTTCGTAGTAGTAGTCACCTTCATAGTACTTAATCTCGAAAACAAGGATTGCATCTTGAATAATGACAAGAGAATCAATCTGGAAGGTGGTGCCTCCTACTTCTAGGAGCAGGTCATTCAGTATCAGATGTTCGATTTCAAGGCTTTCCATCCAAATATCAAACTTGATTTCTCCTTCAAAACCTTTCCTGAGGCTAAAGTGACGTTGTTTCTCTTTCTCAGTGAATTCCATCCGAGGCGCTAGCCAATCTAACATTTTTAACTCATTTGATTTGACTCGTTTTTTTAATATCATACTCCACATCCTTTCTCCTCCATTTTTAAGCAAAAGAGAATAAATAGCCAGTGAACATTTTAAGGCAAAAAAGCTGCCGAAAACTAGGCAGGCTAATCCCAATTATTCTTCCACCACCGGCAGTACAATCGATGACGGATATTTTGAGTTCGTCAAAATTGTTGCAATCCCACCGAGCTGATCGAGCAGCTGCGGTGCTGGTGACATCGAGTGCGGGAAATCGCTTGGACCGATGGCAACGCGGAGTCTGTGACCTTCTTTGATGACGAAGTTGCTAGGGAAGATCTCGACATCCAGCTCCATCACTTCATATGGCTTGACTTCCTGGACCGTGGTCCTCGTAAATGGGTGCCATGGCTGGATGTTCTCTCCATCGAGGAAGCGGCTCTTGCTTTCGTCGACTGCCCGGTGAGAGGCGGCAAGCCAGCCGGCAGTAATTTCGCGGGAAGTCCCGTCTGGTGCGACATCGGTTACTCGCACAGACAATACAAGTTCACGAGCGGTTGTTTTAGCGAAAATCTTAGCGGCAATCGGCCCGGATACGCGAAGATCACCATTCACCGGTGCTGTCGTATAGGTGAGCTCGCCCAATTCTGTCAGGCGATTATCCTTCGAACATGGCAGGGCATCCGGAATTCCGGCCATCCACTGATTCGTGCTGCCTGAGCAGATGCCGTTCAGCGGCTGCTGGAGCATAGTGCGTGACGGCTCTAAAGAGGAAGGAGTCTCCTTCGTCAGCTGCTTACCGCTGCGCAGGTAAAACTTTTCAGCATTCACATTCATATGAGGCCATCCTGGCTGGACCTCGAAACGATCCTCTCCCAGCACATATTGAGTGACATCAGGTATTTTGTTGATGTTCGTGTTTATTCCCATCAAATATTGGTCAAACCATCGTAACGCAAGCTGATCAAGTGCAGGGACATTATCAGCAGGCAAGCCGCTGCCATAGTTTCCGTGCGTCCAGTTGCCCATCAGCAGCTTCGTTTTAACGCCATTCGCCTTTAATTTTTCATAAAGAAGCGGAGTGCCGCGCTGAAAAAGGTCATGAAGTCCGCCGGTGAAAAATGCGGGAACTTCAATTTGATCGGCAACCGCCAGTGGGGAGCGCAGCTGTGCGGCTGGTCCATCATAGGCGAAGTCGCCACCTGTAGTAATCGCAGAGCTCAGAGTGCTGACTGGAAAGCCGAGCAATTGTCCTGTATGGTTTAACAAAACGGTCGTGCCCATGATTGGTTCCGACAGAGTGTAGGAAGGCGGGAGCAGGCCGCTGCCTGTTACAAGTCCGAGCCAGAGCGGGATGAATCCTGTGTTCACCATTCCTCCAGACATGAGAATGTCGCGGTACATATCACCCATCGGCACGATTGGAAAAATGACTTCCAGTCCTTCTGGCTGCTGTGCTGCGGTTAATAGCTGGTTGATGGCCCGGTAGGAGGAGCCGTATAAACCAACCTTGCCATTGCTCCACGGCTGGCTTGCTGCCCATTCGACGAGCTCCTTGCCATCGCGCTGTTCTGCTTCGCCAAATGAATCCCATGCACCCTGTGAGGCGCCTGTCCCGCGGACATCGACTGCAACATGGGCGTAGCCGCGCTTAATAAAGTACTCATTAAGATTTTCAGTGCTTCTTACGTTCTTGTTATACGGTGTTTGTGTAAGGATGACAGGAAACGGTCCCTGGCCATCAGGCAGGTGCACATCGGCTGCTAAAATCACACCATCCCTCATTGTGATGAAAACATCTTTTTCCGTAGTAAAGTTTGAATACTGTTCTGGACGGTCATAGATCGTGTCTTCCCATTCATGACCTGAAGCGGAAGCCTGGTTAGAACCAAGCCCCGAGAACAGGCTGAAGATGAGAAAAAAAGCAAGTGAAATATTGAATGATTTCATCAGCAAGCCTCCTGTAAGGGTTTTTAATTTAATCTTACGAAAATCACCAGGACACTTATATACGATAAATGTCGGGTTCTCAGAATCACAAAATAAAACAGTGTGATCCGCCAGGGAATCACACTGCTGCAAGTCTTATTCGTCGGCTTCTTCGTTCTGTCTGTTCGTCTGGTAAGGAAGGGTATCCCAGAAGCTGGTATCCATTGTTTCAATAGAGTCATCAGCAATCGCTCTTACTGCAGCATCCAAAGTGGTGATGGTCTGCTTGATCAGGTAACCGTTGCTCTTCTGTCCAAGTGCATAGGATTCGATGAAATGGTCGGACATGCCGCGCATTTCGAATAATAAAGTTGAAATGTCATAGCGGACAGCAGCACCGTTACGGCCGATGTTCGCACCTTCACCGCCGCGGTATTTACCGATATGGCCCCATCCCTTTTCCTCAAGCGCATTGTATACAACTGCACCAAGCTTCTTGGAGCCTTCTAGTACCTCTGGCTTCACATCAGGATTCGTTGGGTAAAGAATCGATCCAGAAACCAGTTCACCTTCTGTTTCGCTCAGTGTGCCCTGATGGTGAAGGTCGATCATGTAATCGATATCATATTTAGCAAAAACATTCTCATGAAGCGCGCGTGCTTCTGGTTCCATATCGCTCGTTTCTTTTGCGTGCTCACGGTTCAAATCCACGTAGTTTGCATTATAGCGGGTAAGGTGGCGGTCGCCATCAGCGTGGTAATCTACAAGTGAAAAGTCGACATCGCCCATTGCTCCGTCCGCATTCAGCATCGGAATCACAAGGATGTTCACATTATCGAGGACTCCACTTGTTTTACCAGTGCCTAAGTGCTTGATGAATTCAAGCGCACCTTCAGTTGTCAGCTGTTCGTTTCCATGCTGCTGAGTCAGGAATAATATTGTTGGATTTTCCGGGTTGGAAATATACTTTGCCATGTGAATATCGCGGCCCTTGACGGTCTGGCCGATCACTTCCAGTTCCATTGCCTCCTGTTTGGCATCTTGAGTCTTCAGGTAATCTACTAAGCTTTGATATGTATGCAAAATCGATGTTTGTACGGATCCATTTCCGGCACTCGGTCCATTCCCTACTGCACCCGCAGGAAGGGCCACCGCAGTCACCGCGCCAAGAGCCATCATGCTTGATAAAGAAACGGATAGAACCTTCTTTTTCAAATTCATCGTCATTCCTCCTATAAACTAGATTCATTCTCAATGTTACTGAATTTTTAAAAAAATAATTAATAGAGTATGTTGCCTATTTTTCAGACAAATTTCGAGCTTCGAAATAAGTAAAAATGATAGAGTTTAAAAGTGTGAAAACGGGATTTGATAGGTAAAAAGTAATTAGTTAGGATGATTTTGCAGAAATCGCTGTAATAAGAGTAACTAGGACTGAGTAAGGAGACACAGTGACGGCAGCGTCTTAACTTTCAGATGGGAACGTTCAGCGATTATCGATTACAGCCTTTAGCCGCAAAAAGTAAAATAAAAACAAAAAAAGCGTGCTCAGCTGTGGCACGCTTTTTAGTGGGTTCATTAATTTCTCTCTAGTTCTTCCTCAAAGTAAAATGTGCTTGGGTATTCCTTCACAGTGTATGAATATCTTTTCATGTTTTTCACATATTGGGATTTCATGATTGTCACTGTTTCGCCGGTTTCCTTGATATTGACCGATTGACCTGTTTTATAAATGTTGCTTGCGCTTTTCAATTAGCCACGCCCTTTCATGTTCTTTTAATTATACCACATTTTCTGATTCACTTTTATTAATCCATTATGGTCTTTTGAAGGAATATTTATAAAACCCTGTTTTTGGAAAAAGCCCTTTGTGCTTGCACTAACCTTTCAATTCTGTTATTCTTAAGAAGAATTATTTTTGTTCGGTATGCAAGGAAAGAACATGCACTGCTTGATTCGCCTGGATATCACTGAGACAAGAATAGTAACAAATTGTGTGGATATCACACTAGGAGGCAACAAAAATGGAAAACGGTAAAGTAAAATGGTTTAACGCAGAAAAAGGTTTCGGATTCATCGAACGTGAAGGTGGAGAAGACGTATTTGTACACTTCTCAGCTATCCAAGCGAAGGCTTCAAGACTCTTGAAGAAGGCCAAGAAGTTTCTTTCGACGTTGAGCAAGGTGCTCGTGGACCACAAGCAGCTAACGTTACAAAATTATAATAACGGATTAGCCCATACAAACAAGCTCTGAGTCATCAGAGCTTGTTTTTTTATGTTCATCTAAATTTGAATAATAAAAAACCCCACTCCGATTGAGTGGGGTTTAATGCGGTAAAGCAATGGTTGTTCTTATTATAGCATAAGTTTTACAGACACTGTTAAAAAGTTTTTCGGATTACAAACTTTGTTGGTTACATCCACAACATATCGCCCCATATCGTTCCTCCTAAATACCTGTGATCAGGAAGCTATACTTCCAATACGACAGCAAACCTTTGGAATAGACAAAATTATGCAATTTTATTAAAAATATCTGAATTTTCCATTGAAGTATCCATAAGGTGAGTAGATAATAATTATGTAGGAATATATTCATAATCTGGAGTACCCTGGGGGATAAAATGGTAGAGTTTATAAAAGATTTGATCCTGCATTTTTCAATTATACTATCGCTCAGCTTCATGTATAACTTTCTATGGATGCAGAAGCGGTCGGTATATAAGAAACAAGTCTTTAAAATGGCCATTTTAGCGGCGCTAATGATGACAATGGCATTTCCTGTAAGATTCGATGGCGGCTTGGAATTCGACTTGAAACTGATTCCAGTCTTCATTGCCTTTTTTTATCTGAGCAGGCTGATAGCTTTTTGCTTGTGGCTGTCCTGTTGTTATTGCAGGGCTTCGTGGGGATTGACAAGCTCCCGGTCACGGCCGTCAATTATCTGGTCATATTGATTTTATTTTTTTCGATTGAAAATTATATAAGAATACAACTGTTAACAGGAAAATTGCACTCGGCCTTTTTGTATATGGCCTGATCACAACGACAAGGCTTGCGGCAATGATCAACGCCGGCAAAGCGGAGGATTATCTTTATTTGCTAGTATTTTCCCTTGTCTCTTTCGTTGCGCTATCGGTAACCATTTATATCATTGAAATGACCAACTTGCAGCTGAAGTTGATGCATGAGCTCCACAAAGCTGAGAAGTTTTCAGCAATCAGCCAGCTTGCAGCATCGGTTGCCCACGAAATCCGCAATCCGATGACAACGATCAGAGGCTTCATGCAGGTTCTCCAGGGAGAAAGGAATTTAAATGATAACCAGAATCTCTTCATCACAATATCCCTTCAGGAGCTAGACCGTACCCAGACAATCATTGATAATTTTCTCTCGCTGGCAAAACCAACTACAGGCACCATGGCAAAAATTGATTTGAGCGAACTTTTAAAGGAAACGATTGACTTCATGAGATCCTATTCGCATCTCGCCAATACGGAATTAGTAGAGGCGATTGACAAGAAACTTTGCATCAAAGGTGATGCCCATGAAGTCAGGCAGGTCTTCATCAATATATTGAAAAACGGCATTGAAGCTATGCCATCGGGCGGTAGTATCTACATCATCGCCAAGGTCGACAGGGACAATGTAAGGATTAAGTTCCGCGATGAAGGCGTCGGCATGAATAAAGAACAGCTCGACAGACTCGGTCATCCTTATTATTCTACGAAGGAAAAAGGCACAGGCCTCGGAATGATGATTTCCTTTGATATTATCCAAAGGATGAGAGGCAGAATCAATGTCGAAAGTCAAGAGGGAAAAGGCACGACATTTACGATTCTGCTGCCATGTGAGTAATAGGAGATATAACCGAAATTCGTCGAGTGGCTCTATCGGCCAAACAGAAGACGAAAGTGCGGGAAAGTGTCCGATAGAAGAACCCGCCGTACAAACGGAAGCCTGAAAACGAGATTGTAAATGAAAGAGATAGCAGATAACGGTCTTCTTTTTTATAGATAAAAGAATGATAGCCATTCGCCTCCGAATTTCTGGTTTGGAAGTATTTTTTACTGCGTCGAAATACAACTTTAAGTTATAATAATTTTTAAAAGATTTTTATAATTGTTTTTACGGGAAAGGGGAAGGTCGCCATGGCTGATTTTAATACTTATTTTTTGATGAACGCCGATGAGGTCATTTCATATGTGGAAAAAAAGACCGATTTTTTTGATAAAGATGCTGAATTGAGCTGTGCCGAAATTGGGGATGGCAATTTGAATTATGTTTTCCGGGTGATTGATGAGCAAACGGGAAGTTCATTGATTGTTAAACAGGCTGGTGATACAGCGAGGATTTCCGATGAGTTTAAGCTTTCTACAAACCGGATCAGGATTGAGTCCAATGTACTTAAGCTTGAGGGTGAGCTGGCGCCAGGTTTGGTCCCGGATGTATACCTGTTTGATGATGTGATGAATTGCTGCATGATGGAGGATCTATCTGATCACACAATCCTCCGTACTGCGCTTAATGAAGGCCGTATTTTTCCGAAGCTTGCGGATGACCTGACAACATTCCTGGTCAATACTCTCCTGCTCACTTCTGATGTGGTCATGGAGCATAAAGCGAAGAAGGCACTTGTCCAGGATTATATCAACCCTGAATTGTGCGAAATTTCCGAGGACTTAGTATACTCTGAACCTTTCACGGACCATAACAACCGAAATGACCTGTTCCCAGCTAACAAGGAATGGATAGAAGAAAATATATATGGTGATGACAAATTGCGCTTTGAAGCCGCGAAGCTGAAGTTTGCTTTCATGACCAATGCCCAGGCGCTTGTCCATGGTGATTTGCATTCAGGTTCTGTTTTTGTAAAAGAAGATTCGACAAAAGTGATCGATCCTGAATTCGCGTTTTATGGTCCGATGGGCTATGACGTTGGCAACGTGGTTGCGAACCTGATGTTCGCATGGTCACGCGCATATGTAACAAATGCTGATGAGAAATATGTTTCCTGGCTTGAGGAGATGATCAAAGATACTGTAAATCTTTTTGCGGAAAAATTCCTGGCAAGCTGGAACGAAAATGTCACTGATATCATGGCGAAGGAGCGGGGCTTCGACTGCTGGTATCTGGACTCTGTTCTTCAGGATACCGCCTCGGTAACCGGCATGGAAATGATTCGCCGTATTGCCGGCCTGGCGAAGGTCAAGGATTTGACAACAATTGCGGATGACGAGCAACGCGTTATGGCAGAGAGGATTTGCCTGTCAGCAGCGAAGCAGTTCATCTTGGAATCAGGCAGCTATAAAACGGGCGAACAATTTTTAAAAGTATTAAAGGATTCAGCTTCAAGCCATAATATGCGATAATAGGACGTTCCCTATCTAGATTTTTAGAGAAAGAGAGGCGCATCATATGTTGCTTCTGGAAGAACGGATGAAAGTCGTAGAATACGGCAAGAAAATCATTTCAAGCGGCCTAACTAAGGGGACGGGTGGAAATATCAGCATTTACAATCGAGAGAAGCAGCTGGTTGCCATCAGTCCGAGCGGGATCGATTATTTCGAGACGAAGCCTGAGGATGTTGTGATCATTAATTTGGATGGTGAAATTGTCGATGGCAGCAAGAAGCCGTCGAGCGAGCTTGACATGCATTTGATTTTTTACCAGCGCCGCGACGATCTAAACGCGCTTGTCCACACGCACTCGCCCTATGCAAAAACGATCGCGACACTTGGTTGGGACATTCCGCCGATCACTTATTTGGTGGCGTTTGCCGGTCCGAATGTAAGGTGCGCTCCCTATGCAACATTCGGGACGAAGGAGCTTGCAGAAAAGGCATTTGAAGGCATGGTGGATAGAAGAGCTGTGCTGTTGGCAAATCACGGTATGATTGCCGGAGCCCATAACATCGAAACAGCATTTATGGTCGCTGAGGAAATAGAGTTCAGCGCTCAGATTTACTACCAGGCGAAAGCGATTGGCGAGCTACAGAGCTTACTGAAGAAGAAATGGCTCGCTTGTCAAAGAAATTTGAAAGTTATGGCCAGAGATGACCCTCTATTAGGAGGGTTTTTCTTTTTTTGCGTACTTATATAGTAGATAGTATTAAACCAAACATATAAACCTATCGATTCAACCTTTCAGCTATATTTCATGAAAGTGAATCACAAAATCACTAGATTATGCTATGATTATTAAAAGAAAAAAATGGGCCTAATGGATAGTTTTACTAGAGGGGGACACGCTGGCTATGAGAGCAAGGACAAGGAAGAGTGAACCTTTTTCATTTGATAAACTGAAGGATTTTTTCACTACTGTGATTCTGCATCTTAGTTTTTATGCCTTCATCGTGTTTCTCGTGATTTTTTTCATTGATAATTTTAGTTAAATCCATACATAAAAACACAGCTGCCGTGATTGGCAGCTGTGTTTTGTTTCCTAAGGATTCATCGGGTTGTTATCGTTATTAGGGTCCATAGGGTTATTGTTTCTGTTCTGGTTCTGGTTGTTCAGGTTTGAGCCAGTTCCAGGGTCCTGGTTCGAATTGTTCAGGTTTGGCTGAGTTCCAGGATTTTGGTTTGGAATGTTCAAGTTTGGACCAGTTACAGGATTCTGGTTCAGGTTATTCAAATTTGGTGGTGCAGCAGGGTTCGGATTGACAGGGTTGTTCTTTTTCATTTTCTGCTGTTGAACCGCCGCTTGATCAATGCTGGTTTTTTCGATTTTTTCATTGAATTTGGTCAAGTATTTCGAAGCGAAGTTCTTGCCGCCGAGACCGAATGCCAAGCCGAATGCGAGCGCCAGTCCTCCAAGTGTCAGGATGAACGCTGCGTTCACGATTGCTGGTGCTACTCCAAGCTGGTCAAGGGCCATGAAGACAGCAATTGTGATGATCGCATACTTTGCGACCGTTGCCAGTACATTGGAAGAATCCCCTTGCAGTATGCTGCTGAGTACTTTCTTTGCAAGGCCGCCGAGCCATAGGCCGACACCAAGAATGACTATCGCCGCAATCACATGAGGCAGATAAGCAATCACGCCTCGCGCCAGGTCGACGAAGAAATCAAGATTTACGACGTTTAATGCTTCTGCCACAAATAGCAAGACAACGATGACTTGGACGATATAGCCGACAATTTCCGATAAGCTTAATGAGTTAGGACGTTTGGCAGCGCCGCCTACACTTACTCCTTTAAAATAAGAGTCAAAACCAATTCTTCTTAATAAATCAGTTGTGAATTTCTTCAGCCATTTACCAAGCCACAGTCCGATCATGACAAGAATGATGGCAACGATGATATTTGGAATCATCGTCAGGATGTCGTTCAGCATCGCAATGGCTGGTTCAGATATTCCTTCGACATCAAGGCGCTCAAGAGCAGCGATGACCGTCGGGATCAAAATCAATACGAAAGCAATCGTGCCGATCACTCGTGAAAGGCTTGTGCCTTCGAATAAGCGGGAAAGTCCGAAACGCTGGACTAATTTTTCAGTGCCGATACCTTGTAAGAAGTTCGTCAGGATATCGCGGACGATTTTAGCAACAAAGTACCCGACTAAAAGAATCAGCGCAGCTGCGAATAGTTTAGGAATGAAGGAAAGGATTCCCGCAATCATGTTTTCGAAAGGCTCCGAAACGCCGTGCAGGTTCAATGCGGACAATACAGCCGGCAATGCCATCAGCAAGACAAGATAGAAGACGATGTTAGCAACCTTATCCACTGCATTTGTAGTCTGCTTGTTGTCATCGGCAAGCTTATATTTGCTTAACTTTTCATGGACACCGAGCGTCTTGCCGCCTTTCTGGATCAGGAATTTCAAGCCTGAAGCGATCAGCCAGGCAAATAAGAGAATCAATCCTGCTTTCAAAATGTTAGGAATCGCTGCAGCAATCGTGGAGAACATTCCGATGAGCGGCTCCGTCAAAACATATAAATCCAAGATATTCAGGAACATGATGAAGACGAATACTAGAATTAAAATATAGACAATTTTGCTGATGATTTTCTCAGCTGAGTACTTCTTATTATTGACGTTTGAAAAAAGCTTGTTATCAAGACTTGTTTTCCGAAGTCCCTTGTAAACGGCTTTTTCTATTAACTTTGCGACAAGCCATCCGACAAGCAGGACTGCAAGCGCGATCAGCACATTTGGCAGTTTGCCAAGAATGCTGTCCCATCCATTGTGAAAATTATTATTCAAACTTCTCACTCCTTATTTTAATTGGTCTTTTGAGGCAAGCTGCGGACGCGTATGGATAAGAACAAGAACTACTGCAGCTTCAACCTGTGAAAAAAGTCCTAAGTTAGCTAGCTAGCAAGCATACTTTAATCTACCCAAATATTGTCTATGTAAACAAAGTGGGGAACATCGTCTTATGCGGATGAGGAGTTTAAAAACTATTGATATAAAGAGAAAGTAGAGGAGATGGTTGCTTAGATTTTCAGAGGATCTATAAACAATAAAAACCGGGCAATCAGCCCGGTTTTTCATCGCTGGATAAGATAGTATAAATTCATCCACTTAGATTAGTGTCTAGCTCCAGCGCCTAGCCCCTCGAGACGTTTCGGACCGCCCGATGAAGTCAAAGAGCGACTTCACCGGTAGGCCCTCCAACGCTTGTCGGGGCTGACCAAGCGCTTGCGCTTTTCTTAATTATGCTTTCTTCGATCTTTTTAAATAGGCGTAAATTAGGTATCCGAAAATCACGACGACACCTAAAATGATCGTGAGCATCGCGAAATTTTCTTCGATGAATGGCATTGCTTTATCACCTAGAGCAACGATGATCGCTGCTTCAAGGAAGAAGCGCAGGCCTCGTCCAATGATGGACCAAATGATAAGTGTTGGAATCTTCACATTGGAGATCCCGGAAAAAATCGTGAACACTTTGTATGGGATTGGAGTGAATCCAGCTATTAAAATCGCCATCGCGCCGTACTTTTCGAAGTACCCTTCTACTAGGGCGATTTTTTCTTCTTTTATAAAATAACGCAGGATTGGACGGCCAACTTTTTTACCGATGTACCAGCCCAGCAGTGCTCCGAGCACAGATCCGGCTGTTGTGATGAATGCGTACCACAATGCCCGGTCAGGTCCGCGATTCCCATTGGGATCATCAAGACGTCAGGCGGAATCGGGAAAAAGGAAGATTCCAGGAAAGACACGAAGAATAGTCCCCAGGAACCAAATTCAAGCAGCCATTCTTCAAACGCATGTATCCATTCAGACATGAAACAGTATCTCCTTTAAGTTGTTATAGGAAGGACGCAAAATGAGCCTAGTAAAAAGTATACCATTTTTACTTCCCCCAGAGCCAACTATTTCAGCAATGGGAGAATCTCGCATTCCACGATCTGACTATAAGCGGCCGCAGGTAAAAGAACAGTCAGCGTTTCTTTATTTCTTTGCTAAAAGTGGTACTCTATAAAGGAACTCGATTAAAAGAGGGAGTTGTCTATGGAATACACAATCTATTTGCTGCTCGGCGGCTTGATCAGTGTCCTCTCTGGATTTTTCGGGGTAGGCGGCGGCTTTATCCTGACGCCCATTTTACTGTTGATCGGCTTTTCACCGCTTGAGGCAATCACGACAAGTTTGTTTTTCACAGTGGGTACGTCCATTTCGGGAATTACAGCGCATATTCGCATGAAAAACATCCTCTGGAAGGAGGGCCTGGTCATGGGGTTGAGCGGAATTGCCGCAACGCAGCTGGCAAGGCCGCTTGTTTATGCACTTGAAGCGCGAGGGTGGGATGAAGTCGTCATTCCGTTCCTATATATTGTATTGCTTACTTATTTTGCGATTAAAATGATTCGTCAGGGCAGAAAGAAAGACGACGGGAACCCTGCACCAACTTCTTTTTCGAAAACAAAGCTATTGGCCGTTGGTTTCCTCGGTGGCTTCGTTTCGGCAACACTCGGGGTGGGCGGCGGTTTTATCATCGTTCCGCTTATCATTACAACGCTGGGCTTCGATTCGAGAAAGGCAGTCGGGACAAGCTTATTTACTGTACTGTTGATCGTCTCAATAGGGTTCATCTCCTATGCGATCAATACGGATATCAATTATTTCATAGGTCTGATGCTGATTGCCGGTACGCTATTCGGCTCCCAATTCGGCGCAAGAATGACTGGTTATTTTGAAAACAGGGAAATGAACGGAATGCTGGGCCTGCTTTATCTAGCGACCCTGGCAGGAGCTTTGCTGAAGTTGTTTGACCTGAATAAAATTGGCCTTTGGAACATGGGTGTATTCATCGTTTATTTTTTTGTAAAATCAATTCTTAAAACCAGGGTAATGAAAAAAGGCTGAGCTCAGCCTTTTTTCATTCTTACGATAATCGCTTACTAGCTTCATATATCAAAACTCCTGTCTTTCGAGGCAAACATATATGTTTTATGATGGAACCGGATACCGTAAATCAATCCCATTGCCAGCATATTGCCCATAAGCGAGCTGCCGCCGTAACTGATGAATGGCAGCGGGATGCCGGTAATCGGCAGCAGCTGGATCGTCATCCCGATATTCTGGAAGACGTGGAAGGTGATCATGCTGATGACGCCCGCGCTGATGTAGGTATTGAATGGATCATTTGTATCCAGTGCGGTTTTTGTTAGATGGTAGATTAACAGGAAGTACAGGCCGATGACAAAGCTGCCGCCCACAAAGCCAAATTCCTCGCCGATCACACTGAAAATGAAGTCTGTATGGCTTTCGTATATAGACTTCGCTCCTGTTCAAGCCTTTTCCGGCCAACATTCCGGAACCAATTGCGCTTAAGGATTTTAATAGGTGGTATCCATATTCGGGATAGCTCTCAGGGTCAAGCCACGCATAAATGCGCCCGAACTGATATGTTTTTACACCCAGGTATTCTTTTAGGATTTCCGGCTTCCAAATCACGAGATACAATATGCCTGCTCCTAGTGCCGCACCTCCGCCATAAAGCGGCAAGATGATTTTCCAGGTGACACCTGAAACAAGGATGATTCCGGAGAAAATCGCAAGCACGACGAGAGAGGTTCCCAGGTCAGGCTGCAGCATGATCATTCCAAGTGGCAAGGCGGTGATGAAGCCAAGCTTGATGAAAAGCAGGAAGTCAGATTGAAGTGTCTTTACCGTATGCTTTTTATGGTGGGAATAGATCGTGCTGCTAAGGGCAAGAATCAGAAAGACTTTCATGAATTCTGAAGGCTGGATGGAACCGAATGGCTCGATGAAAAACCAGCTTTTGGCACCATTTATTTCCTCGGCTATGCTGGCAGGAGCGAAAAACAAGAAGATGAGCAGGAAGACTCCGAAGCCGTACAAATACCAGCTGAGCTTGCGGTACTGTTCGCTGTCGAACATCATCACGACGCAATAATCCCCGACCCAACGACGTACCAAAAGATTTGTTTGTATAAAAAGTTCTGTCCAACATATTGTCCTGTTCTCTGGGCGCTGTAAATCGCAAAGCAGCTTGTCAGAAAGAACAGTAATAAAAGGAGCGTCAATGTCCAATCAAACCGGTCAAATTTTTTAATAGGCTTCTCCATTTGCTACACCCTGTCTCAATCCGTTTTCACAATTTTATGCTAGCAGAGTTAAATTATCCTTACAATCCCCGTTCAGGTAACATTTTCCTATGCAAATAATAGACGAATGAAAAGGGAGAATAGTTTCTTCTGTAATAGGGATTCTTTTAACGTGTTAGTACGATAATAATTATGTTTTTGAAGAGTCAGAATAAGATATTTTCATGTGTTTTTGATAAAATGGAAGGAGTGTTATTTGTACGGAGTCAGAGTGTCGCTGGCAATCAAGCAGCTGAGAATTTTCCGGGAGGTTGTGACTTTGAAAAAAAAACATCCTTATAGCAGGGATTTACTATATGTTCATTTGAACGAGCGAGACCAGTACGTGCTCTCGCATGGTATGGAATTCCATGAATTTGCGCGGGTCTTGTCTGATTCGCTTAACCATCTGCTGCTGTTGAAGCATCGCTATGAGGATGGTGAGTTCAATAGACATACATTATTTGAATATGTACCTGAAGACAGCGTCGAGAAACTGGTCGCCGCAAATGTCCATGAATACGGGGATTTTTGCTGGATCGATTTTGAGGAAGTTGAAGCACTAAATGTGCTGACGGCACAGGAGATTGCCGAACTTCTTTATCTAGGCCATATTAAGCACCATTTGAAGCAGCCATTTTATAACCAGCTCGATAATCGCTTTGTTTATCTTTCCCATGAGGATGGCTGGTTCAACAAAATATATTACCGCAACTTCAATGATTTTTACCGTATGCTCGGAACGGTACTTTCTGGCAAGCTAGGGGAAATGAAACCAGAAAAAACACTGCTGGGAATCAGGAAAAAGAAGTCCTATCCAGCTGTCAGCAAGGAGATTCTGAAATCGTTGACGCCTGCATTAAAAGAAGGGGCGGTTTTTTCGCTGAAAAACATCCAGCAAAACCGCAATAGAATTGAAATGCCGTTTTGGATCATCGGAGATTTTGCCAACATGGATGACATGCATGATGAATATAAAGAAGCAAGCCGCAGCAATCCGGATGGCAGGCTTGTCTTTGATAAAAAAGTGAAAGAATGGAGTCTGCTTGCCCAATAAAGCTGTTTGTAAAGATTGTTGTTAAAATCCTAAAGCCGATTTTAACGTGATAAAATTCATTTTGTAAGTCGGTACTAAGTTTGCAAGCTCTTTTCTCATAAAAAGCGTTAATTTTGTAAAGAAACTTAGGTTATACAATCCTATTTTGTAGTCAATAGCAACAAAATTTGAGAAAAGAGCCCCCCAATAAAGTCGAAAAAACAAAATTTTTGGAGCAATTTTTGGCAAAACGTGTATAATTGGATTTAGCGGAAAATTACATATCGAAATGAACAGGTGTCTTTTTAAACAAGACTTAATAGGGAAGTTGGTGAAAATCCAACGCGGTCCCGCCACTGTAAATGGGAGCAAGCTGCAACGGCCACTGTACAAATGTATGGGAAGGCGCAGCGAGCAATGACCATGAGCCAGGAGACCTGCCTGTCCATTGCACCAACAAACCTACGAGGATAGGGAGGTGCCGACAGGCTCTATGTCTTTTATGTTTAAAAAACATTTGCTTACTCGGACATCTCCCCTTCAGGTGGAGATGTTTTTATTTTTCACGAAAAAAATTGGAGGAAGCAAATGAAAAAAATATTATTATTGATGATGCAGCTGCCATGATCCTGGTTGCTGTGGTACTGAAGCACAGCCTGAAAAGAATGAAGCAAACAAACCGCGCAGGAGCAAAAGGCGGGTTTCCCGGTCACTGTAAAAGATGCGATTGGTGAAGAAATTGTCATTGAAGAAAAGCCTGAAAAAATCATTTCCCTGATTCCGAGCAACACGGAGATCGTTTACGCGCTCGACAGCGGTGATGCAATTGTCGGTGTCACGGATTTTGACAATTATCCAGAGGAAGCCATGTCGAAGGAAAAAATCGGCGGCATAGAATTCAATATTGAAAAAATGATTTCACTGAAACCAGACCTTGTACTTGCGCCCGGATCAACTGCGGACACTGTAAAAGAAGGTCTTCAGCAATTGAAGGACGCAGGAATTACTGTTGTTGTTGTAAACGATGCGCAGTCATTTGAAGAGGTGTATCAATCGATTGAGATGATTGGCCAGGCAATTGGCGAGCCGGAAAAGGCGGATGAGCTTGTAGATTCAATGAAAAACAGTTTTGCAGAACTGAAGAAGAAAGCGGAGGCAATTAAACCAGAAGAGCAGAAGTCAGTATTTGTCGAGGTCTCTCCTGCGCCGGAAATCTACACAGCCGGCAAAAATACTTTCATTAATGAAATGCTTGAGTTGATTGGGGCAAAGAATGCAGCTGGAGATATGGATGGCTGGCCGAAGGTTGACCCTGAGGCAATCGTCGAGCGTAATCCCGAGGTTATTGTGACAACCTATGGTTACTACACAGAAAAGCCAATTGAACAGGTTCTTGCCCGATCTGGCTGGAATAATGTAAAAGCAGTCAAGGACCAGCAGGTATTCGATCTTCACTCTGATCTTGTTACCCGCTCAGGCCCAAGGCTGGCTGAAGGGGCAGAGGAGCTTGCAAAAGCCATTTATCCGGACGTTTTTAAATAATAAAGGATTGGCATATATCATTTCGACAGCATTTTTGATCATTTCGATGCTGTTGGGCATATCGATCGGAACGGTTTCCATCCCTGTACCCGCTATTATTGAAATTATTGGTGCTGAGATTTTCCGCTTTCAGGGAGAGGGAATCGATTCGATGCATGAAAGCATTGTTATGGATATCAGGCTGCCGCGCGTTTTGCTGGCAGGCCTCGTCGGCGCGTCCCTGGCAATTGCCGGTGCGGCGTTCCAGGGACTGCTCCGTAACCCGCTGGCAGATCCATATACACTGGGAATTTCCTCAGGGGCCTCAATCGGTGCGGTCATCACGTTGTTTTTTGGAATCTCATTGCCGTTAGTTGGGGCATTCACGTTGCCGGTGCTGAGCATTCTGTTCGCATTTGCAACCGTGTTGTTTGTGCTGTTTTTTGCCCGGAGAGTCGACAGGCTGCTCAGGTTGAGACGATTATATTGACTGGAATCATTTTAAGTTCCTTTCTTGGATCATTCATTTCTTTGATGATCGCCCTATCTGGCGAGGAGCTGCGGCAAATCATCGGCTGGCTGCTTGGCAGCGTTTCGATGCGCGGCTGGGAATACATTAAAATTATTTTTCCTTTCTTTATTATTGGTTTGGTGATCCTGCTTGCAAATACCAGGGAGTTAAATGCAATGTCCTTCGGTGAGGAACGGGCACAGCACCTTGGTGTAAATGTCGAGCGCCGCAAGCTGCTGATTCTATTGTCTGGTTCTCTTTTAACAGGCTCAGCAGTTGCGGTATCAGGGACGATCGGCTTTGTCGGTCTCGTCATCCCGCATCTGACAAGGACTGTCTGGGGACCGGATCATCGTCATTTGCTGCCGCTATCCATTTTGATCGGCAGCGGCTTTCTGATTCTTGCCGACCTTGTATCGAGGATAATCATCGCACCATCAGAATTACCAATCGGTGTGATCACAGCCTTGATCGGAGCTCCGGTTTTTGCGTTGATTTTGATGAGAAATCGTAAGGAAAGAAGTGCTGGCCGATGATTGCAGTGGAGAATTTGACAGGCGGATATGCAGGCGGCGAGGTGTTGAAGGAGATTTCCTTTGAGGTTGGCAAAGGGGAGTTGTTTGGAATCCTTGGCCCCAATGGCAGCGGAAAAACAACGCTTTTAAAAATGATCAGCGGAGCCCTTGAATTCAGCTTAGGTTCCATCGACGTGGATGGGCGTCCGTTGACACATTACACGCCAAAGCAGCTTGCAAGGATGATGGCCGTCCTGCCCCAGCACGGTGAACAGAACTTTCCGTATTCGGTAAAAGAAACCGTTTCGCTCGGGCGCTATGCGCACCAGAAAGGCTGGTTCAATAGCTGGCGTGAAGAGGATGAACAGATTGTCCAGAAGGTGATGAAACAGACAGGGATAAATCGCCTTCAGGATAAATCGATCGTGGAATTGTCCGGCGGTGAAAAGCAACGGGTATTTCTCGCACAGGCGCTGGCTCAGCAGCCGAGGATCCTCCTGCTTGATGAGCCGACAAACCACCTCGACCTCAGCTTCCAAAAGGAACTGCTCGACTTGCTGAAAAAGTGGGCGGCGGAAGAGGAATTGACGGTAGTCTCGATTTTTCATGACTTGAATCTGGCTTCATTATATTGTGACAGGCTGCTGTTGATGGAAAATGGTGAAGTTTTAATAGTTGACACCCCTGCAGAGGTTTTAAAGGAAGAAACAATTAAAAGAGTCTATAAAACCCAGATTAAAAACCATCCGCACCCGGAAATTGCCAAGCCGCAATTGCTGCTGGTTCCCGAAGAGGATGGAGGTCATGAGGTTGATTTTAAAATAGACGCCAGGTTTCTTGATGTAGGACAGGACAGGATTGTCCTGAACTCACCGGTGAAATTGAGGACGATGTCATCCGGAATTACCGGTGCCGGGATCGGCTGGCACAGTTCATTCGTACACCGGATTGTCCCGATGGAATATGACTGCAGCGATCATAAGGCGGAAATGGCTAAGTATTTGCAGGTGAACGGTTTTCTGCCAAGCGAGACGGTGGGGATGATGACGGCTGTACCCGCAGAGACAGCATCATACCAACTGTTTGAGGCTGACGGCCTTTCCATTTTCATCATTGTCTCTGCCGGGAATACTCAGCGTGACAGACCGCGGAATATCAATACATGGCTGTTCATTAATGGCAGGATTTCCGAGGAGGCCTTTATCCAGAGTGCAATGACTGCGGCGGAAGCGAAGATAAGCGTGTTGAATGAGCTTGAGGGAAGCGGAGCTGGCATTACTGGCCAGTCAGCTGGCATCTCGACAGACAGCATGTGCATCGCCGCAACCAAGCAGGGGGAGTCGATTGCCTATGCAGGGACTGCTACCCCGCTCGGGAAGCTGATCAGCGAAGGGATTTATACTTGCACGAAGGAAGCGATATTGAAGTACAGAGCCAGTAAACCCGCGTTTGGATATAAATGAAGGAAACTCGACAGTCCATCTCGAAATATCTTTAAGAGGTGATGATGATGGATTTAAAAATGGGTTATGTTATTTTATACGTTTCCGATTTGGAAAAAACAAAGCATTTTACGGTGAATTGCTTGGCCTGAAACTTCACAATGAATTTGGGACCTATATCGAGTACGAAACCGGGAGCACAGTGCTGTCGATGAATACAAGAGAAAGCGGCCGCGAAATCACAAACCTGCCGATTCCAGATGGAGCCAGGAATGAACAAACCTTTGAGCTCGGATTCGTAACAGAAGATGTTGCGGGCACAGTGGAAAAGCAGAGGTCAGCAGGAGTCCCGATCCTGCTCGAGCCAACTGAAAAACCATGGGGCCAGGTCGTTGCCTATGCAGCCGATCCAGGTGGTCACTATATCGAAATTTGCACCTCTATTGGGTAAAACAAAGTCCTGCAGCTTATTGAACTGCAGGACTTTGTCTGTACATGGATGGAATTATATGTGCTTAAAATGTTTTACATAGAAAGATTCTATAAGCCCAAAATGAGTTGGAATCCGCAAAAAGGTCACATAGCTAATATGAGCCAATCCTCAAATCCTAATGAACTTCCTTCAAGGGTTTTTTAGCAAGTAGTGATGCTGCTATGCCTAAAAGAGGCAGTATAATCGAAATCAGCAAAATTTCCTCATAGCCTCTGAAATAATCGTAGGCTAGTCCGAATGGCAAGGGCCCCAACGCTGAACCGAGCACGGTGACGGTCATTGCAGAACCTTTGATACTGCCAAGGGATTTGCGTCCGAAAAAGCTCGGCCAGACATAGTTCAGTGTAATTCGCTCGAATCCCCCGCTGACTCCCCATAATACCCCGAAAGCGATTGCGATGGCGGTTTTATCAGCTGCCAGCAAAACGAGGATGAAAATGATCTCTCCTGCAAAAATGCCTGCAAGTACATACTGCACTTTTACCCGGTCGAGAAGAGGGCCAGCTATCAATGTGACCGGAAAACCAATTAAAGCCATTAAGCTTAATACAAGAGCGGCTATTACCGGTGAGATCCCATTCGTCTTAAGGATGGAGATTAGGTGAAACGTCAGTCCAGTGTTGATGAGAGACGGAATACCCACGCAAAAAAGCAAAAGCCAGTATGCGCGTGTTTTGGCCGCTTCCTGGACCGTCCAGTTCACCTCTTCAAAAGGCTTGATTGTTCTGGTAGGGTCAGCAGGATCATTTATCCAATCAGGCTTGATTCCATCTGGATGTTCGCCGATATCCTCAGGCTTGTTTCTGATCAAAAAATAGGCCAATGGCACGAAGACCACAAGAAGCAGGATTCCCCAAACCTTCCATGAAAAGCTCCAGCCCCAGTTGGCAACAAGCCAGGCATTCAATGGGGGAAATACAGCAGAGCTGGCAAAGCCGCCGATTGCCATAAAGCTCATTGCTTTTCCGCGTTTCGTGATGAACCACTGAGGGACTAAGGTATTTGGGATCAACGTCATCGAACCCTGACCGAGAATCCTGAGCAGGAAAAAGCCGATGAACAGCATTGCGGTGTTAACGACCATGCTGTTCCAGAAGCTGGCCAGTGCCAGCCCGATGCCCACAATAACTGACATTTTTCTTTGTCCCCATTTATCAACAAAGCGGCCGACAAAAAACATACAGACTCCGGCAGCAAGTGTCGCAAGTGAGTAAACCGCTGATACATGCGAGCGGCTCCAGCCGAAATCTTTTATGTATGAGTCAATAAAGACGGATACTGAGTATGTTTGTCCTGGACCTGAAAAAAACACGCCAAGACCGGCAATAAATACAATAACCCAGCCGTAATAAAAATTTGTTTTGAATGGTGCTGATAGTCCTGATGTCTTCATGTCAAAACCTCCCAGACCATCATATCAAAATTTTGCAGTAAAAAGCTTGCAGGAAGAAAAGGTGGAAATACATTTTTACATTTCAAGGTTTTTTACTATATATATGTGAAAAATAGAGATATTAGTCAGTTTTAGAAGAAACGAGGAAGTTATAACGCTTACAATGGCAGTTGCTCGATTTTGTAAATGTGGTATGATAAATCCTGTTTGTTACGGACCTGGCTTGCTTGAAAGTAGGAAGCCTTAGAATATATTAAGGGGTGTTTATTTGAATATTAATTCAATCAAAGAACAATGGTTTGGCAACATTAAAGGAGATGTCCTTGCAGGGATCGTCGTTGCACTTGCACTGATTCCTGAAGCGATCGCCTTTTCGATCATTTCTGGTGTCGACCCAATGGTGGGACTTTACGCCTCATTCGCTATTTCTGTGACAATCGCGATTGTCGGCGGCCGTCCTGGCATGATTTCAGGAGCGACTGGTGCGATGGCGCTGTTGATGATAACGCTTGTTGCAGATCATGGTTTACAATATTTATTGGCAGCTACGATTTTGACAGGAGTCTTGCAGATTTTGTTCGGTGTGTTTAAACTATCAGGGTTCATGAAGTTCATTCCGCGTTCTGTTATGATCGGCTTCGTTAACGCACTAGCCATTTTGATTTTTATGGCTCAGCTTGAGCAGTTCGTAGGCGCTACATGGATCATGTACGCAATGGTAGCAGGTGCGCTGGCAATCATTTATCTTTTGCCTCGTGTAACAAAAGCAGTACCTTCACCGCTCGTTGCAATCATTGTAATTACATTAGTTGCAATCTTGACCAACAGTGGTGTTAAGACAGTTGGCGATATGGGTTCACTTACATCTGCATTGCCGGTATTTCTGTTACCTGATATCCCATTTAACCTGGAAACATTGAAAATTATTTTCCCATACTCGTTGGCTTTAGCTGTTGTCGGCCTGCTTGAATCTTTGCTGACTGCCCAAATCGTCGATGATATGACTGATTCTAATAGTGATAAAAATAAAGAAAGCCGCGGCCAGGGGATTGCAAACGTGGTTGCTGGATGTTTCGGCGGCATGGCTGGCTGTGCAATGATTGGCCAATCAGTAATTAACGTTAAATCTGGCGGTCGAGGAAGATTGTCTTCTTTAGTGTCAGGTGTGTTCTTGATATTCCTGATTTTAGCGTTAGGGAACGTTGTTGTTAAAATTCCAATGGCAGCCCTTGTTGGCGTCATGTTCATGGTGGCAATTGGAACGTTTGACTGGTCTTCAATTAAAGGTATGGCAAAGACTCCTGTTACGGATTCAATCGTAATGGTTGTCACTGCAGTTACTACAGTCGTTACACATGACCTTTCTAAAGGTGTTTTCGCTGGTATCATCTTAAGTGCAATTTTCTTCGTGGCGAAATTTCAAAGGTGAAGGTGACATCAACATTTGACGTCGCAGTAGATCGCCGAACATATTTTGTAACCGGACAGGTATTCTTCGCGTCTGTTACTGACTTGATTGAAGCATTCGATTTGAAAGAATCAGCAAAAGAAGTCGTAATCGACCTGACACATGCCCACGTATGGGATGATTCAGCCGTTGCGGCAATCGATAAGATTGTCATTAAATTGAGGGAGAATGGCACAGTGGTCCGCTTGCATGGCTTAAATGCTCCGAGCTCTCATTTGATTGATAAGCTAGCTGTTCATAAACAGGAAGGTGCTAAGCTGTCCGGACACTAAAATGTAATAATTTGTTTCATAAAGCACGTTGACTAATCAGCGTGCCTTCTTTATATATAAAATAAACAATAAAACAGGGGGAGAAGTATGTTCAATAGAATCTTGCTTGCTTCTGATGGTTCCGAACACTCAGTAAGAGCAGCGAAAAAAGCAGTAGAATTAGCGAAACTCAGCGGCGATAGTGAAATAACAGTAGTTTATGTTGTCGATGGACAGACATCCAAGGAAGATGTCCTTCACAATACAGACCGAACAGTGGTCGAGGAGAAAAGGAAAATCAGGCTCCAACCGGTTACAAACATGCTAGAAGAGGCGAGCTTGAATTTCGGGTATGAAAGGTTGCTAGGTGAACCAGGATCGGCAATTGTCGACTATGCCAACAAAAATCAATTTGATATCGTCGTCCTTGGAAGTCGCGGTTTGAACGGCCTGCAGGAAATGGTTCTTGCAGCGTCAGCCACAAAGTTGCTAAGCGAGTAAAAGCACCAGTTCTAATTGTAAAATAAGATAGCTAACTATATAAGTCATATAATCAGCAGTCAGATCATTTTAATGATTTGACTGTTTGTTTTTTTTTTTCGCTGAATAAGATTATTTCGGAGAGGCTTTATTATTTGCCTTAAATATTGTTTGTTGATGAAAATTCAGCAGATTTATAGGTTCACATAGCAAAATATAAATTTTTATAGCGAAAATACTAATTTAATAGCGAATTGGAAATTAACTTCGTTTATTCCAGTTTAAATAGTAAAACGAATCCGGGAACGCAGTCCGGTATTTTAATTTATATAGATAATGAATGATTTTAACAGATTCACCTATTCACAGAATCATAAATTTATTCATATGGTAATTTAGGTGCTGAAATTGGGTTGACCGCCTATAAAAGGCTTTTGAAATGGTAACTTATTCTGTGAATGTTAACATTTAACTCTACAGAGGTTTCATGCTTAAAAAACAGGAAATAGTATAGCTTGAGAGTTATTATTAAAAATTGATAACAATTCCGTAATTTAAAAATAAAGTGGTAAAATAGGAAGCGGATTGAATTTTATTGGAGGTCTATTTTTATGAAGACAAGAATTGGGCTGCTGTACGGCGGCAAATCAGCTGAACATAAAGTATCGATGCAGACAGCTTTGGCTGTGACGAAGGCATTGGATTTTGAAAAATTCGAGATTTATCCTATATACATAACGGAGGAAGGAGAGTGGGTCAAGGGTCCTCAGCTTGGCGCTCCTGCAGAGAATGTAAAGGCGCTTGAGTTTTCCGACAACTCGATCCTGCCGACTCCTTCATTTACACCGGCATTATTCCAGGTGGGCGGTGCAGAATCCGGCCAGACTCTTGATGTCATCTTCCCGTTGCTTCACGGACCTAATGGTGAAGATGGAACGGTTCAAGGCTTGCTTGAGTTATTGAACCTGCCATACGTTGGCAATGGTGTCCTTGCTTCCGCTGCAGGCATGGATAAAATCGTCATGAAAAATGTTTTTGCACAGGCGGGACTTCCTCAGGTGGACTATGTGTCCGCTCTAAGAAGCGAATGGGAAAAGGACAGTGAAAAAGTATATATCCAAGTTGAAGAAAGACTGGGATATCCTTGCTTTGTAAAGCCTGCAAACCTTGGGTCCAGTGTAGGGATCAGCAAGGCTTCCAACAAGCGGGAGCTTGAAGAAGCGTTCAAAGAGGCCTTTCAATTCGACCGTAAAATCATCATCGAGCAGGGTGTCGCCGCACGTGAGATTGAAATCGGCGTGCTGGGCAACGATGAACCAGAGTGCTCGGTAGTTGGGGAGATTGTCCCTAAGAAGGATTTCTATGATTACAAAGCGAAGTATGAAGATGGCGATACAGCGATGATTATCCCGGCTGAAATCCCAGATCAGCAATACGCAGACATAAAGGATATGGCGGTAAAAGCGTTCAAGGCACTGGATTGTTCAGGTCTCGTCCGCGCAGACTTCTTCCTCACAAAAGATGGCCAGCTGCTAATAAACGAAGTCAACACAATGCCTGGTTTCACTCCATTCAGCATGTTCCCGCTATTGTGGAAGCATACGGGCATCGAATATCCACAGTTGATTGAGAAGCTTGTGAACCTTGGAATCGAACGTCATACTGAAAAACAGAAGATCAAATATACTTTTTAACTAATAGATCATCCAGGGAGACACGGCAGCCATAGGCATGGCCGTGTCCCTTTATTTCGGGAGGAAAAAGCATGATTCAAAAACCATTATCAGAAATAGCCCAAATGGCAGGTGCGTTAAATGATGTAAGCAAATTTGCTGATGTAATCATCAAGGGCGTTTCAATCGACACTCGTAAAATAGAAGCGGGAAATCTGTTTGTCCCTTTTAAAGGTGCAAGGACAGATGGACATAACTTTGTCGCTGATGTCATCCAGAATGGCGGAGCTTCAGCGGCATTATGGCAACAAGATGTACCAAACCCTCCGGAAGATTTGCCGATCATCATCGTGGAAGACACAACAACTGCGTTGCAGGAACTGGCAAGAAGCTACCGCAATTCGCTGGATATTAAGGTTGTCGGCATTACCGGCAGCAACGGAAAAACAACGACGAAGGATATGACAGCAAATCTGCTGGCGCAAAAATATAAGGTGCAAAAAACCGAAGGAAACTTCAATAACCATCTAGGCCTTCCGCTGACGCTTCTTCGCTTGCGTGAAGATACAGAGGTTGCCGTGCTTGAAATGGGCATGAGCAGCAAAGGCGAGATTGAATTTTTAACAAAAATGGGGCGACCGGATGCAGTGATCATTACGAATATCGGTGAATCCCACCTGCTTGACCTCGGTTCGAGGGAAGCAATTGCCGATGCGAAGCTTGAAATCATCGACGGCCTTCAGGAGAATGGGCGGATCATATTCCATGGAGACGAGCCGCTATTACAAGAACGACTGAAGGATTATACAGGGAATGGTGAGCTCAAAACGTTCGGGGCGAGCAGGATAATGACTTCTATCCGGTCAGCATCGAGCCGATTGAAAATGGCAGCAAATTCAAGACGAACGTCGGGGATGAAACTTTTTATCTGCCGGTACTCGGAAACCATAATATCCTGAATGCACTGGCGGCGATGCTTGCGGCGGAGTTCCTGGGCGTTCCTTTTGAAAATATGAATGACGGTTTTGCGAGCTTGAAGCTGACGAATATGAGGATGGAGCTTTCTGAAGGTGCTCAAGGTGAAAAGATCATCAATGATGCCTACAATGCGAGTCCGACATCCATGAAGGCAGCAATCGACCTCGTTGCCGAACTTTCAGGTTATAATCGGAAAATCCTCGTACTCGGTGACATGCTTGAGCTTGGGCCCATGGAGGAAGAGTACCATTACAAGGTAGGTTCTTCCGTCGATGCCGGGAAGATTGATTATGTATTCACCTATGGCAAGCTCAGCGAATCAATTGCCAAAGGTGCAAAAGAAGTCCTTGGCAACGACAGGGCGTTTTCCTTCCAGGATAAACAGCAGCTGAGCAATGAATTAAAAAAATATGTAACAGGCGAAACCCTCGTACTCGTAAAAGGTTCACGTGGAATGGCGCTCGAAGAAATCGTCCACGCCTTGCAGAAATAAAAGTCCGCAACAAGATGCCCTGCAAGCAAGGGCATTTTGTTGTTTTGGGGTGTGGTGGCAAACTACATGTAGTATTCATTATCCAGCTCCAGCGCCTAGCCCCTCGAGTCGCTTGTCTAGTGTCGTCTCCTAGAAACTTCGAAACTTCAACTCCGCCGGCAGAAGCAAAGAGCGCTTCTTTGTCGGAGTCTCCAGTTTCTGCGTTTCTGAACAGTCGGCTATACATTTCAATTTCGGTCCGCCCAATGAAGTCAAAGAGCGACTTCGCTGGTCGGCTCTCCAGCGCTTGTCGGGGCTGAACGAGGATCTTCCGCTTTTTGCTTACAAAAGACTAAATCCAGGAAAAATCGGGTTAAATGTTTTAAAATGGGGAAAGATTAAATACGAGAAAAACTAATGGGTGATTGGTTATGATAGGTTGTCTGTTAATACATGGTTTTACCGGTTCACCGTTCGAAGTGGAACCACTTGCCCAGTCGTTGAAGAAGAGGACTGATTGGAAAATAGTAGTTCCTACCCTGCCTGGCCATGGTGATGAGCTCAGATTGAAGGGAATCAAACATAATGAATGGCTTCGCCATGCCGAGAATGAATTGAAGGCGCTATTGAAAGAATGTGATACCGTGTATGTCGTCGGATTTTCGATGGGCGGGCTGATTGCCAGCTATCTCGCCTCGAATTATCGAGTTGATAAGCTTGTCCTGCTCAGTGCGGCTGCTTATTATGTGAATCCTAAACAGCTTGCTTCTGACATTAAGGAAATGATGAGGGACACGGTGAAAGGAAAATTAACAGAAAATGAGTTATTCAAGCGTTACACAAGAAAAATTAAAGAAACACCCATGACCGCTACCTTGCAGTTTCGCAGGCTTGTGAGCAAAATCAAGCCTATTCTCAATGACGTGAAGGTGCCTACATTGATCGCGCAAGGCGAAAGTGACGGCATCGTCCCCCCGAAAAGCGCCCATTACTTATATGAAAATATTGGCGCTAAAGAAAAAAGGCTGATTTTTTATAAGAACTCCAAACATCTGATCTGTCATTGTGATGAAAAAGAACACTTATTTAACGAGATATACGACTTTTTAATCTCCAAACCGAGAGGAGAAGTCAGAAGCTGAAGCAATTCCTCAAAAATTGCTTTTCCTTCTTAAAGATGGTATCATGAATATTGAGTGTCTAACTGAGAAAATCCTTTAAGCGGACATACTCCCGTGTTGGAGAATGTCTTTTTTTGCTAATATTTCAGGTTCTGTGCTTCAGCGTGTTGTCATTGCTGATTCAGCCCTGCTTAAAACACAAGGTGCTAACACCTATTTTGCCGTAAAGGTACGATAAACTAACCAGAATCAGAAATGGTTTGGATCCTTAAACAGCCACTTAAAAAACGAAGCATCGGAAGATCCGGTGCGGGATAAATGTGAACAAAAAGGAGAATGAGCAAAGTTGACAATGTTTCAAGACATGGGCATTAGCCCCGCAACATTAAAAGCTGTAAAGAATATGGGATTCGAGGAAGCAACTCCAATTCAAGCAGAGACGATTCCAATCAGCCTTCAGAATAAAGACGTGATTGGCCAGGCGCAGACAGGTACTGGTAAGACTGCTGCTTTCGGTATTCCTCTAGTGGAAAAAATCAAGAAAGAAAATCATAACATCCAGGGAATCATCATCGCGCCAACTCGTGAATTGGCAATCCAGGTTTCCGAGGAATTATACAAAATCGGTGCTGGCAAGAGAGTGGGCGTTCTTGCAATTTACGGTGGCCAGGATATCAACCGTCAGATCCGTGCATTGAAAAAAGGGCCTCACATCATCGTCGGAACGCCAGGACGACTTCTTGACCACATCAACAGAAAGACAATTCATCTTGACAGTGTTGAAACAGTCATCCTTGACGAAGCAGATGAAATGCTGAACATGGGCTTCATCGAAGATATCGAATCAATCCTTGCCAAAATTCCTAGCGAACGCCAGACACTATTGTTCTCGCAACAATGCCGGGACCAATCCGCAAGATCGCTGAGCGCTTCATGAAGGACCCTGAGGTCGTCCGTGTCAAAGCGAAGGAAATGACAGTTCCTTTGATTGAGCAATACTATGTGGAAGTACAGGAGAAGAACAAGTTCGATGTTCTTACACGTCTTCTTGATATCCAATCTCCGGAATTGGCAATCATCTTCGGACGCACGAAGCGCCGTGTTGATGAGCTTGCTGAAGCGTTGAACCTGCGCGGCTACACAGCTGAAGGAATCCACGGTGACCTTACGCAGGCGAAGCGTATGTCAGTTCTTAGAAAGTTCAAGGAAGGTTCAATCGACGTGCTTGTTGCGACAGACGTGGCAGCTCGTGGACTTGATATTTCCGGTGTAACACACGTTTATAACTTCGATATCCCTCAAGACCCTGAAAGCTATGTGCACCGTATCGGACGTACTGGCCGTGCAGGTAAAGAGGGTATGGCAATCACGTTTGTCACACAGAGAGAGACTTCTTACCTTCATGTAGTGGAAAAAACGACTAAACGCCGCATGGATAAAATGACTGCTCCAACTTTGGACCAAGCGCTTGAAGGCCAGCAAAGAGCAGTTGTTGACAAGATTACATCAACAATCGAGTCAAACAATCTTCAATACTACCGCCAGGCTGCAGATGAGCTATTAAAAAATCATGATGCTCAAACAGTTGTTGCTTCCGTATTGAAAATGCTGACTAAAGAGCCTGATACAACTCCTGTTAAGCTTACTGAGGAAAAGCCTCTTCCAAACAGAAACAAGAAGCCTCAAGGAGACCGCAAAAGATACGATAACAGAGGCAGCGATGGACGCAATAAAAGGCCTTACAAGCCACGCTCTGGAACGAAACGCACAGGCAGTGGCGGCGGTAGCAGAGAAGGCGGCAGCTACAAATCAAGATCATCACGCTAAAATAAACATCAAAACCCCGGTTTTTTACTAAACCGGGTTTTTTTATGGTTTTTTTACAAAAAGCTTAACTTCTCTCATACATTTTGAGCATTTAAATAAGTCATTTTCATCTAATATCGAATATTTAGCTACTTCGCATCAACAAATGCTAGATACCAGCTGTTATTTGGGATAATTCGATCACATTTCGAAATAATTCGACCACATTTTCGAATAATTCGACCACATTTTCGAATAATTCGACCACATTTCGAAATAATTCGACTACCTTTCGAAATAATTCGACCACATGTCAGTATATCGACCACATTTCAGGTATATCCACCCACTCCCTCTGAGCATTAATTTTACAATTCTCGACCTATCCAACTTGGGCATACTACAAATAAAAACGGGGGGTGGCTGAAATGACGATCGTCAAACTAGGATATGTGGCGATGAGCGAGGAACTGATGAATGCTTCGCCGTCACAGACGATGACTTTCAAGCAATTCCAGGGAATCAAAGACAGAGACGCGGCCATCAATAAGCTGGAGAGAATCGCGATCTCCAACCTTGAAAACTGCCTTCGCCTATTAAGGCACAGCAAAGCGAACGAGATTCACTTTTTCCGGCTGAGCTCGAGGCTGATTCCTCTTGCCAACCATGAGGAACTTTCAGACTGGAAGTATATGCGCGCGTTAAAAGAACCATTAAAGGATATAGCGGTATTTTTACAGGAAAATCCGATGCGTGTTGATTTTCATCCGGATCATTTTGTTCTGCTGAATACGTTGAAAACTGAGACGTTGAACAACTCAATTAAGACGCTTGCGATGCATCATGCACTATTGAAGGGGATGGAAATCGACCCCGAGCATCGTTGTGTTCTCCATGTTGGCGGCGTTTATGAAAACCGGGAAAAAGCGCTTGAGCAATTCATCCATAATTGGGGACTGGTATCAACAAGGCTGCAAGACATGATCCTGCTCGAAAATGATGATACTTCGTTCACGCTCCACGATACGCTTTACCTTTGTGAAAAGCTTGCTATCCCGCTGGTGTTCGATTATCATCATCACCTGGCCCATCATGAGGACATAAACTGGCAGGAACAATGGGGGCGGATCGTCGAGACATGGGAACACTCGAAGCTGCCAGTGAAAATGCATATTTCAAGTCCTCGCTCGGAAAAAGAGTTTCGGGCGCACGCTGAATATGTGGATGCTGACATGTTCATGGATTTCCTTAACGGCATGAAAGGCTCTGTCCCGGAAATTCACTGCATGATCGAAGCGAAAAAGAAAGATCTTGCTCTGTTCAAACTTGCTGAGGATCTAAAGCAAATGCCGGAAGTTGAAGTCATTGACGGCAGCAGCTTCATGTTAAAATAATACGGGATCTCTCATTTTCCACCCAATATAGTGCCATACAGATGTGTTGTTGTTGTATACTTAGGAAGGTGCTATTAATTGGAAAAATGGGAGGAGACTTTATGACGATTTCTGAGCCGCAAAAGCGGATTTCCGAGCAGGCATTGACTGTATGGAAAATTGCCGCAACCCTTCACTCCCTGGTGGTATGGGTATTAGCGGGCGGTCTGATCGCCATTACGCTTATTTTTAATTTTCCTAAATGGATTATTGCTGCAGCCATAGCTGTAGCGATTGTATATAGTTATTTGTTTATCATATTATTGCCGATCTTGCGCTGGAAACGCTGGCGCTATGAAGTGAGGGAGCAGGAAATTGAGCTTCAGTACGGTGTATTTATCATAAAAAGGACGCTTATTCCGATGATCCGTGTCCAGCATGTTGATACCCAGCAAGGTCCTTTGCTGCGGAAATACCGTTTATCGACGGTGACGGTTTCGACAGCTGCGACCATCCATGAAATACCTGCGCTTGATATGGAGGAAGCTGAAAATTTAAGAATTTCCATTTCAAGATTGGCAAGGGTGGCGGATGAAGATGTCTGATCCGAAAAGGCTGCATCCGATTGCCGCTGTCGTCAATGCGCTGCGCCAGCTGAAGGAAATGATCATCTTTCCTCATTTTCGTCGTTTTCGGCAGCAGGGGAACGGATTGGGATCTGTTTTACTTTTTTGGTTCAATTGGTGTTGTCGTGCTGGTTCTAGTTTATGGCGTTTTGTCGTGGTACAGATTTACATATCGCATCGAGCAAGGTGAACTGCGAATTGAATACGGATTGATTGTCAGGAAAAAACGATTTATTCCGTTCGACCGGATCCAAAGCCTTGACCTGTCAGAAGGAATTTTACAGCGGCTGTTCGGCCTTGTGAAGGTGAAGGTGGAAACAGCCGGCTCCGGCGGGATGGGGCTGCAGGATGGAGAGGCGGTCCTCACGGCGATCACAAAACAGGATGCACAAGCAATCCATGACTATTTGGTATCCATCAAAAAGTCGGGGCAGATACTGCAAGGAGAAGAAGAGCCGCAATCAGCTGATGACCTACTATATAAAATGTCGGTTTCAGAGTTATTGATGCTCTCGACTACATCAGGCGGAGTCGGTGTTGTCATTTCCGCGGTGTTTGCGTTCGTCTTCCAATTTGAAGAATTCATTCCTTACGAGCAGATTTTTGATGAAGTCGAGCACTTTGTCCAAAGCGGTGTTGTTTTTGTCAGTGTCGTGGTTTTTCTCGGTTTCCTGCTTGCGTGGATGCTCGCTCTGTTTGGCACGATGCTGAAATACGCTAATTTCACCGTAAGAAAAGTGGATAATGATCTTGTCATAACACGTGGTTTGCTGGAAAAGCGCCAGTTTACGATTCCGCTTAACCGGATCCAGGCTGTCCGCATCAGCGAGAATCTCATCAGGCAGCCGCTAGGCTATGCTTCGGCATATGTAGAAAGTGCAGGAGGCTCGGCGCTTGACCAGGAAAGTTCCAAGGTGCTTATCCTGCCAATCGTAAAAAAAAGAAAAATCCCCGGCCTGCTGGAACCGCATTTGACGGAGTATCACTTCCGGGTCAACATATCACCCGCATCAAAACGGGCATGCAGCAGATATTTATTGAAAGGCTGGCTGTTCATGCTGCCAGCCATTATCGCAGCCATCTGGTTTTTGAAGCCATGGGGCTATGGCGCGCTGATCCTGCTTCCGGTCTCGGCGTTATGGTCTTACCTTAATTATAAAGACGCAGGCTGGAGCCTCGATCAGGGAATGCTGACCTTTCGATACCGCAATGTTGTCAAGAACACAGTCTATATGAGGAAAAATAAAGTCCAGTCCTTCAGCGTCAAAGAAAGCTTTTTCAGCGGAAAAAGAAACTGGCCACCGTCGAGGCAATTGTCAAGTCTGGACATGGCGGCGCTGGCGGCAAAGTCATTGACCTTGAGAAAAAGCATGTCGATATGATTTATCAATGGTACTCGCATGAAACAGTTGAGTAAGAAAATCATTCAATCATTATCTCTAAAATAAAAAAGCGCCCCTGAGGCGCTTTTTAAAATAGTATTACCTTCGATAAATCGCGGCACCCGTCAGGAAGCTGCAAGCATGCCAAAAATATGGGCGGTAATATTGATGTTCGACTGGACGAATGTCATGATCACGGCAATGATGGCGATCGTCATGATTGTCTGGGAGTTTTCACGCGACATCATGGCTTTTCGGAACATAATGATAGAAATATAGAAACCGAACAACCCGAAGATCGCTCCGCTTGAGCCGACATGTGTGTATGTGAGCGGCTTGAGGATCAGCGTAGCGATGTTTGCGGCGATGCCTGTAAAAAGATAAAGCAGGATGAACTTTGTTTTGCCAAGCAGCTGTTCGAGTGCCGGGGCGAACAGGACGAGTGAAAAGCTGTTGAACAGCATATGCCCAAACCCCGCATGCATGAAAATTGGTGTGACAAGCCGCCAGTACTCCCCGTTCACAACATACAGGTTCACACCTGCTAAAAGTCCAAACAGGTATTTATTCGGGAAAATTGGCAATGCCGTCAGCGAGTATAATAAGATATGGATGGTAATGATGATTGAAATAACCGGGTAAAGCCTAATGAAGTCACGCAAGCTTTCGGTTCTTGTAAACATGGAAACCTCCTCAGTCCTCATTATTTTGCGGATCGGATATTTGTAAATACAGAGTTCACTACGGGTAAAAGTCCTGATTTTAAGAATAGCCCTAATCGGCGAAAGTTGTACACTATTTTCTATGCAGAGGTCGTCTTTTTTAGAAGGGAGGTGGAAAAATGATCATCGGAACGGGAATTGATATCGTGGAAATTGGCCGGATCCGTAAGCTTGTAGAATCGCAGCCACGTTTTCCTGAGCGAGTTTTAACGGAAAAAGAAAGGGAAGTCTACAGACAATATAATGAACGGAGAGGAATTGAATTCCTTGCAGGTCGCTGGGCGGCGAAGGAAGCCTTTTCAAAAGCGAAGGGGACTGGCATCGGCAAAGAATTGTCCTTCATGGATATTGAAGTCGATACCGACCCGCATGGACGACCCATCGTCACAAAGCCTTATGTGGAGGGAGTCCATCTCTCTATTTCTCACAGTGAGCAATACGCTATTGCGCATGTGGTAATCGAAAAAATTTAAAATGCTTGTCGGGTCCCGGGGGCATATTTGCCCAAGCTGTCTCATATATTCATAATGCAGTAAGGGGGACAAGACTAGGGCGGCGAGAACATGGCTGCACGAAGACTACTCAAGCAATTTTGCAGCCAGTGTCTTATTCCTGTCCTTTCTTTCCCTTTACACGTTTAAATGAGACTAAAAGGGGTTGGAAGAATGAAGAAAAGGTTATTGCTGCTTCTCGCCGGGCTCATGGTTATATTTGCTCTGGCTGCCTGCGGTACAAAATCACAGGAATCTGTGGTTAAGGAGTTGGATGGAACGCTCGAAGAACTGAAGAGCTACAAGGCTAAGGCAAAGATGACATTGCAAATGGGTACCGAGCCGCAAGTGTACGATGTGGAGATTTGGCATAAAGATCCGTCATTTTACCGTGTGAACCTAAAGAATGCCCAGAAGGACCAGAGCCAGATGATCCTCAGGAATGAAGAAGGAGTATTTGTTTTGACGCCTGCCCTTAACAAAAGCTTCAAATTCCAGAGCGAATGGCCGAAGAACAGCAGCCAGGCGTACCTTTACGAATCTTTAATCATGGATATTCTCGAGGATAAGCAAGCGAAATTCTCGGCGACGAAGGAACATTATGTGTTCGAAACGAAAACAAGATATCAGAACAACAAAATGCTTCCGATCCAGGAAATCAAGCTGAACAAAAAAAACCTGGCACCAGTCAGCGTCAAGGTGATGGACCCTGACCGGAACTCATTGGTTACAGTGGAGTTTTCCAATGTGAAATTCGACGCAAGCTTTGACAAAGATGCGTTTGATATGAAGAAAAACATGACAGGTGCACAGCTTGATGTGCCGGTTATGGCAGAAGGTGAAGACAAGGAATTCACAGTGAAATATCCAGTCGCTGAAATCCCTGGCGTGACATTAATAGATGAAAAAGAAATCACGACAGAGAACGGAAAGCGCGTGGTGCTCACATATGACGGCGAAAAATCATTCACGCTGATCCAGGAAAAAGCAGACGCAATGCCTGCAATGTCCTCTGCGATCAATATGACTGGAAAGCCTGTCGACCTTGGATTCACCATCGGTGCCATGAACGAAACCTCGGTGTCATGGACCACCTTGGAGTCGATTATATGCTGGCTTCAACAGACCTATCACCAGAAGAATTGGAAATGGTCGCTAAATCGGTTCTGGCTGATATGGAAAAATAAGATTCCGAATGCAGGCTCAGTGTAACCTGGGCCTGTTTTTTATGGGTTAAGGAAAAAACCAAACTTTAAGGAAAAAAATCTGATTTTAAGGAATATAATCCGTTTTTAAGGAATATATCTATTTATTTCGGAATAAAGAGAGTGTTGCAGTCCAACCCACGTTCCTCCTCCACGAACTTCCTGCTCGAAAAATCCGTATATATTATTCATTTGACAATGCGTTCTTTCGGTTTGATAATAAAACAATATAAATAACGTTCGGATTGAAGGAAGTGAAGTTTTCGTTGGATGAGCAAGGATTTTTTTACCGTGATACATGGGCAGAAGTTGACCTGGACCGTGTCAGGATGAATGTAAAAGGAATCAAGAGCCATCTGCCTGAAGATGTTGAGTTTATTGCAGTAGTGAAGGCGAATGCCTATGGACACGGGGATTCGCAAGTGGCAGAGGCGGCGTTGGAAGCGGGAGCATCCATGCTTGCGGTGGCGTTCATGGATGAGGCGCTAGCGTTAAGAAAAAAACGGATTACTGCTCCGATTCTTGTACTTGGTGCAAGCAGACCAGAGGATGTGAATATCGCCGCTGAAGAAGGAATCATTCTGACCGTTTTTCAGGAGGAATGGCTGGCAAAAGCGCAGGATGTATTGAAAAAGAATACAACCCTTATGCTTCATATAAAAATTGATACAGGAATGGGCCGGATCGGAATTCGGTCAATTGAGGAATTAAAGGCAGTAGAAAGGCTGATTGAAGAAGATGAGAGATTACAGCTTCACGGGATCTACACCCACTACGCAACAGCGGATGAACTGGATGATACGTATTTTAACAAGCAGCTCGCCTTGTTCAGGAAAATGCTAAGTTCTATGGAAAAGCAGCCCCTGGTCGTACACAGCAGCAATAGTGCCGCAGCTTTGATGCACGCAGATGCACAGTTCAACGCTGTAAGAGTAGGGATTGCAATGTACGGGCTCGCGCCATCAATGGAAATACAACCTGAGTTACCGGTGGACTTGCAGGAGGCATTCACGCTTTATTCGAGGCTCGTTCATGTGAAGAAACTGGATAAGGGTGAAAAGGTCAGCTACGGTGCGACCTATGAAGCGCCAGAAGAAATTTGGGTAGGGACGCTTCCGATTGGGTATGCTGATGGATGGATACGCAGACTGCAGGGCCAGGAGGTGCTGGTCGATGGCAAAAGATCCCCCATCATAGGACGGATTTGCATGGACCAATGCATGGTGAAGCTTCCGAATGAAGTTCCAGTCGGGACAATCGCTACCCTGATTGGCAGCCAGGGAAAAGAGGCGATCTCAATCAATGAGATTGCCAGCAAGCTAGAAACAATAAATTATGAAGTCCCATGCATCATCTCTTCCAGAGTCCCGCGTCTGTACAGGCAGGACGGCAAAGTAGTCGATTTAAACAATTCACTTTTATAAGAGACAACCAATAATTAACAAACCTGTTCAATTTGGCTAAAACCCTGAATAATTCACTATTTTTTTGGCGGATAATACAGAAGAATTGCGGATTTACCTTTGCATCTTGCATAAATAGTGATAAGATTAGAAATGGTAGAGAGATAACGAACTTAATAATGGTATGTAGTGATGATGGTGGAGGTGTATGTTTGTGTCTGAATCCAGCGCAACAACGGAGATTTTGGTAAAGTTACCACAGCATCTTTTAAGTGAACTAGATGGATTTGTTAAGCAAGAGAACGTAAACCGCAGCGAATTTATTTATCAGGCAACAAAAATGTTCTTGCGTGAGAAGAAAAAAAGACAAATTCGTGAATCCATGAGACGTGGCTATATGGAAATGGCCAAAATTAATCTGACCATTGCATCTGAAGCATTTCAAGCAGAATACGAGGCAGAACACACAGTTGAACGTCTAGTCAGCGGAGGATAATCCTTTGATTGTCAAACGTGGTGACGTCTATTTTGCGGACTATCCCCAGTTGTTGGTTCGGAGCAAGGCGGAGTGCGCCCTGTTCCGGTCATCCAAAACAACATCGGGAATCGGTTTAGTCCCACAGTCATTATCGCAGCGATCACAGCACAGATCCAAAAAGCCAAGCTTCCCACTCATGTAGAAATTGATGCGAAGCGGTACGGTTTTGAACGAGATTCGGTCATCTTATTGGAGCAAATACGCACAATTGACAAACAGCGCCTAACCGATAAAATTACCCATCTCGATGACGAAATGATGGAAAAAGTGGATGAAGCCCTTCAGGTAAGTTTAGGTCTTATCGAATTCTAAATGAACAGCACGCTCTTTAAAGAGCGTTTTTTTGTAACCGAACACCCGGCCTGCCAGCAGGCCTTATACATAACCATAAAATAAAAACGGATGTTTTCCTGTGTGGAGAGGCAAGCTTAGCGGCTTGTCTCTTTTTTAGTTGGGCCTGGAAGTTTGGGCTGGTTTTGGAAGTAGGGGGCGCGGTCGCAACCAAGGGTCCCGGACTGGTTTGGACGGCAAAGATGTTATGAATCGTCCGGAATTAAGACAGGTTTGGCAATGAAAGCGGAAAAGCTGTCAAGAAAAGCTTGGAATTAAGACAGGTTTGGCAGTGAAAGTGGAAAAGCTGTCAAGAAAAGTCCGGAATCGTGACAGGTCAGGAGCATCAAGCAAAAAGCTGTCAAGAAAAGAACCTGTAATCCGCCTGTAAACAAGGTAATCTGCAACCCGAATTTCCAAAACCTGCACGATAATTTATTGCAATAAAATTGAATCCAAGAAAAATAGGAATAATAAAAATATCCGTCATGCAATATCCGTTGAATCCTGCCGACAAGTTGATTTTATTTGACGAAATAAAACTGTTATCATTAAATGGAGATATATAATCGGGATTTTATGAATATTTATTTACAGTTTTAAAATTGGTTTACAAGTGGACGGAATAGGGTAATGTAAAATTTTGTTGTGATAGAATGGGGAGGATGGAATGAATAAAATAATTTCTAATTATATCCAGGCCCATAAACAGGAGATCCTGGATCAATGGATAGATAGGACAAAAGAAGAAGCGGATGAACGGGTAATCCGCCTTGTTTCGGATCGAGTTTTTCAATCTACGAGCAAGGAATTCGTTGATTTGATCATTTCGAATTTCAAAGGCACAAGCGAAGAGTATAATGAAAGGCTGACTGATTTCGCTGAAAAAGTTGTCAGGCTTGGCTGGCCGTTGACCTTCGTCACGAAAGGCCTTCATACCTTTAACTTGATTGTTTTTGAAGGCATGCAGAAAGAAGGAGTCGTGACGCAGGAGAATCAGATGGAGATCGTATACGAGTTTGACCGCTGGGCAACTCCGATGAATAATGAAATTGTCAGCGTATATTCATCCACATGGGAAAGAACCGTTTCCCTCCAGAGAATTGCCTTACAGGAGCTTTCGGCACCGCTCATTCCAGTGTTTGAGGGAATTACAGTAATGCCATTAGTCGGTACGATTGATACCGAGCGTGCAAAGCAAATCATGGAAAATCTGCTTAAGGGTGCGGTGAAACACCGTTCTGAGGTAGTCCTGATCGATATAACAGGAGTACCCGTCGTGGATACTATGGTAGCCCATCATATCATCCAGCAGCTGATGCCGTCCGGCTCATCGGTGCCAAATGCATGCTTGTAGGTATTCGTCCTGAAATTGCACAGACCATCGTTAACCTGGGCATCGACTTGAATCAGTTTACAACAAAGAATACCCTGAAAAAAGGAATCGAAGCAGCTCTTGAGCTGACAAATAAAAAAATCGTGTCACTGGAGGGAGCAAAGTGAGAATACCTATTCTAAAGCTAGATGATTGTCTGTTAGTCTCCATACAATGGGAGCTTGATGACCAGACGGCTCTTAAATTCCAAGAGGACTTGCTCCACAAAATTCATGAGACAAGTGCCAATGGAGTTGTCATTGATCTAACCTCAATTGACTTCATAGACTCATTTATCGCCAAGGTCCTTGGGGATGTCATCAATATGTCCAAGCTTATGGGTGCGATTGTAGTCATTACCGGAATCCAGCCTGCTGTTGCCATAACGCTAATTGAATTAGGGATCGGCCTTGATGATGTCCTAACTGCATTAGATTTAGAAAAAGGTTTGGAGAAATTACAACAGGAATTGGGGGAATAGGTGAATGGACATCCAATCCTGCGTTACGATCATTAACGAATGGGACATCGTCGCAGCACGACAGCTTGGCCGGAATGTTGCGAAAGAGCTTGGTTTTGGAATAGTTGACCAGGCGCGAATCACCACCGCCATCAGTGAATTGGCCAGAAATATCTACTTGTACGCCGGCAAAGGGCAGATTTGCATCGATAAATTATATGACGGCGGTAAAGCGGGATTGCGAATCAACGCTGTGGACAGCGGTCCAGGTATAAAAGAAATACGCCAAGTCATGGAAGATGGCTTTTCAACATCAGGAGGACTAGGAGCAGGCCTTCCTGGGGTAAAGCGTCTTATGGATGAATTCGACATAGACTCAGTACCCGGACAAGGAACACAGATCAGAGCGACTAAATGGCTCCGTTAGGGGGAAAAAGTATGGATTTCCGAGAAATGATGGAATCAAAGTATCGGGATATTCTTGACAATTATATAAAAGAGCAATCAGAACAAGCACTGTATGCTGGGCAGAAATTCAGCCGCAAGTCGATTGAACACAAGATCGCGCCGGAAGAAATCATCAGCGTGCATAAAAGCTTGCTTCTTGAGATGTATCCTGAACTTCCGGAAGATATTATACATTCCTTTGACATCCTCCTTGAGGTGATGATTGGCTATGGCATTGCTTATCGAGAGCACCAAAGCTTAAGGCATCAGCAAGAGGAGTTAAGGTCAGAAATGGAGATTGCCGCCAATGTTCAGCAAACCTTGCTTGGTACAAAAATCCCGGCTGTGCCTGGAATTGATATCGGGGCGATAAGTGTTCCGGCTAAACATATGAATGGTGATTACTTCCATTTTGTGCAGGATGAGAACAATAATATAAGCGTAGCAATTGCTGATGTCATTGGAAAAGGGATTCCGGCAGCACTTTGTATGTCCATGATCAAGTATGCGATGGACAGCCTGCCAGAAAACCGTCTCGGTCCGAGCAGCATCTTGGAAAACCTGAACAGAGTCGTTGAGCAGAATGTAGACCCAAGCATGTTCATCACGATGTTTTACGGAATGTTCAATCCTTCCAACAATATCTTCTATTATGCATCCGCAGGGCATGAACCTGGCTTCTATTACGATTCCAAGAAGAAAGAATTCTCGGAGTTGGTCGCAAGAGGCTTACTATTGGGAGTGGACAAGCGGACGAAGTATACCCAGTATGAAAAAGAAATACTTCCTGGGGATATGGTAATCCTGATGTCGGACGGAGTAACAGAATGCAGGACGGAAGAAGGTTTCGTCGAAAAGGAAACATTAATTGGATATATAAATAAATATATTCACTTAAATGCTCAGGAAATTGTCAATAATATCTTTAGGGAACTTGAAAAACTTCAGCACTTCCAGTTGCGTGATGATTTTACCTTAATCATTTTAAAAAGAGATGTTTAGTAGGGTTCCAAACCGGGTAAATCAAAAGAGCAATTGAATTGTAAAGGGTGGGTCATTTATGAATATTTCGATAGATGTGAAAGAAACAGAATCAAAGTTAGCAGTTAAGGTAAGCGGCGAAATTGACGCATATACAGCTCCACAGCTTCGTGAAAAGCTTTTTCCTTTGTCCGAAAAAGAAGGCATAAATATGGTTGTTGACCTTTCGGAGGTTAATTATATGGATAGTACAGGGCTTGGAGTATTTGTAGGAGTGTTCAAGAACGTCCGTGCACATGAAGGTGAATTTAAAATCGTTGGGGTGTCCGAACGTTTGCAGAGACTTTTCGAAATCACTGGCTTGACCGATATTATCGATATAAACAGCCAGATTGAGGGTGGAGTGCAATGAACCAGTCATTTGACTATATTGAAATGAAAATCCCGGCTAAACCGGAGTTCGTGGGTGTCATTCGTTTGACCCTGTCTGGTATTGCAAGCCGCATGGGTTTTTCCTACGACGATATTGAGGATTTGAAAATTGCTACCAGTGAAGCTTGTACGAATGCTGTACAGCATGCATATAAAAATAATGAGAACGGCGAAGTCATCATCGGTTTCGGATTGTATGAAGACAAGCTAGAAGTTATGGTTGCAGATAATGGCCAGAGCTTTGATTTCCATTCAGCACGCCAGGGACTTGGCCCTTATGATCAGAATAGTTCTATAGAATTCCTTCGTGAGGGAGGCTTGGGACTGTATCTGATCGAAACCTTGATGGACGAGGTTAGAATCCATCACAAAGAGGGCGTCACGGTCTTTATGACCAAGTACCGAGAAGGAGAGCAGGTGGAGAGAGATGCAGAGACAATCTCAACCTAAGCAGAGGCCAAAAGAAGAGATTAATGAATTAATTAAAGCCTACCAGCTGTATGAGGATGCAGACGCCCAAAATGAGCTGGTTCTTCATTATCAAAACCTTGTCGAAACAATCGCCAGAAAGTATTCCAAAGGAAGATCATTCCACGAGGATATCTTCCAGGTTGGGATGATTGGTCTTTTAGGCGCAATCCGACGCTATGATGAAACATTTGGCAAAAGCTTTGAGGCGTTTGCCGTGCCGACTATCATTGGTGAAATCAAAAGATTCTTAAGAGATAAAACGTGGAGCGTCCATGTACCGCGCAGGATAAAGGAGCTTGGTCCAAAAATCAAGACGACTGTCGAAGATTTGACCACCTACCTGCACCGCTCACCACGAGTAGATGAAATCGCGGAAGCACTCGAGGTTTCTGAAGAAGAAGTATTGGAAGCTATGGAGATGGGTAAAAGCTACCAGGCATTATCCGTTGACCATTCTATTGAAGCCGATTCTGATGGAGGAACAGTAACTCTGTTGGATATCGTCGGAAACATTGATGAAGGCTATGAAAAAATCAATCAAAGAATGGTGCTCGAAAAAGTACTGCATGTACTAAGCGAACGCGAAAAGTTAATTATCCAATATACCTACCTTGACAACCTCAGCCAGAAAGAGGCTGGTGACAAGCTTGGTATTTCACAGATGCATGTATCACGTCTTCAAAGAAGGGCAATCAAAAAGCTTCAAGAAGCAATCCATGCGGAAAACAATAACTCGGAGTACATCACATGATCCAACAGTTCAAAGACAAAATAGAACTTTATGCTTACCAGACAATCAAAGAAGGTAAAATAGAGTGCGGTGACAGCTATTACTATACGGCTACTGATGATTATTTTGTCTGTGTACTTGCTGATGGATTAGGGTCAGGGCAATATGCCCATGAAGCTTCTGCGGCTGTCGTTTCAGTAGTAGAGCAACACCATCGCGAAGACGTAGATACGCTCATGAAATATTGCAACAATATATTGGTGCAAAAAAGAGGGGCCGCTGTCTCGATCTTCAAAGTCTACTTCGAAACCCGCGAATTTGTTTACAGCTGTGTCGGAAATATCCGCTTCTTCCTCTATACCTCAAATGGCAAGCTGACATACCCATTGCCGGTAACAGGCTATCTGTCAGGGAAGCGCAGGTATTTCATACCCAGAGATTCGTTTATGAGCCAGAGTCAAAATTCCTGATTTACTCAGACGGTTTTGACAATATCCACGGCGCTAAAACGATATTGAAAGGGTATCGATCAGTTGGTGCCATCGCAGAGCAAATTAAAAGCGAATATGCAAACTCAATGGATGATGCAACTTTTATTGTGGGAAGTCTACTTTAGCCGGTGGGCTTCTTTTTGTTTTATTTTTACTTTATAAGAAGTATAAACTTTTTACACTTTGATTAGTGTCTAGCTTCAGCGCCTAGCCCCTCGAGACGCTTCGGTCCGCCCAATGAAGTCAAAGAGCG
>NZ_BAUW01000024.1 GCF_000517385.1 Mesobacillus boroniphilus JCM 21738
TTTGAGGGATAAGAGGTCAAAGCTGTCAAGAAACCGCCGTTATTGTGACAGGTTTGAAGGAGAAGGAGCAAAAGCTGTCAAGAAAACACCGTTATTCTGACAGGTTTGAAGATTTAGAGGTCAAAGCTGTCAAGAATCCATCATAATTCAGATCGATTTGAACAATATCATACGAACGATGTATCCTCCGGGATGCTTTTTTTTATCGCATTCTTTATGGTCGAAAAGAATACTCCTTTTCAAGGGACATCCTGTTTAGGGTTGTTCTGATTTATGCGACATCATCACATCCTTCTACCCATTTGTGATTTTTGTTATTGAATTCTTTTAAAAAGTATGAAAAAATAATGAGGTCATCTGATGACCAGATATCTGTTGCGTATTTTAAAACTAAATATCTTAAAAACTATGAAACTATCAAGCTTACAAGCAACTAGGGGGAAGGAATCTAATGTTATTGCTGATTGCGTTAAGTGCGATTATCGCTCCGTTTTTATTCCTTGTTATCATGCGGATGCCGGCGGCTAAGGGGATGGCTTTGAGTTCACTGATCGTCATTTTGGTAGCGCTTACTACTTGGGGGATGGAAGGACAAGTGGTATTGGCGTCGATTTTTCAAGGGGTACATAAAACATTGACTATTCTTTGGATTTTATTTGGTGCTTTGGTGTTGTTGAACACGCTTCGGAATACGGGAGCGGTTGTGCGGATTAACCAGGGATTTCAAAGTATTTCTGGTGACATGCGAGTGCAAGTCATTATCGTTGCCTTTTTATTTGGTTCACTTATTGAAGGTGCTGCAGGATTTGGAACGCCTGCAATGGTTACCGGACCGTTAATGCTGGCTTTAGGGTTCCAGCCAATCGCGGCTGCAACGATCGCCTTGATTGCTGACAGTACCGCGGTCATGTTTGGAGCGGTTGGAACACCGGTGGCAGTGGGATTGAGCAATATTCCCGGTGCAGACACTCCGTTTTTCCATGATATTGCCGTTACAGTGACGAGTCTTGATTTATTAGCGGGTTCGTTCATTCCGTTCATTTTAATGGTAGTGCTGACGGTCTTTTTTGGAAGCGGTATCAGGGATGCGTTGCCGATGCTTCCATGGACACTGATGATTGGATTTATTTACACAGGCAGTGCGTTACTGGTAGCTACCCTTTTCGGGCATGAGTTTGTTTCGATTCTTGCAGCGCTCATCACCCTTGCGGTGGCGACGGTAACTGCGAAAAAAGGCTTCTTGCTTCCAAAAACAGAATGGAAAGCTGCGATGCGAAAAGATTTTGTCGTTTCGACTGAAAAGTCAAAGATGAGCATTGTGACAGCCTGGTCGCCATATGTTGTTGTCGTTCTTTTATTGCTGCTCACACGAATTGTTCCGGCGCTGAAAGAGTTTGCGAGGACAGCGATTGATTTTACCTGGAGCAATATTTTAGGAGTTGAGGGCGTTACATCGGCCTGGGAATTCTTGTATTCTCCAGGAACGATCCTTACTGCGGCGGCAGTTTTAGCGTTCTTATTCCAGCGAAAATCGTACCAGACTTTTACCAATGCTTCGAAAGAGTCGTTATCGACGATGAAAATGACATCGATTGCCTTGATTGCGACGCTGTCAATGGTTCAAGTATTTGTTAACTCGGGCATGAATCTAAATGAATTAGTCAGTATGCCACAGTATATTGCTGAATCCTTTGCTGGCTCGCTAGGTTCTGTCTGGATTTTCGTTGCTCCGTTCCTTGGTGAGTTAGGAGCGTTCATTACTGGAAGCGCAACGGTTTCGACACTAACGTTTTCGCCAATCCAATTCAATGTTGCGGATGCCGTTGGCCTGGAGTCGAATATCGTGCTGGCAGTCCAGCTCATTGGAGCAGCTGCGGGAAACATGATTTGTGTGCATAATGTTGTCGCGGCGAGTGCGGTTGTTGGGGTGTCCGGTAAAGAAGGAGAAATCATCCGTAAAACATTGGCGCCTGCAATCCTGTATGGAATTCTTGCGGGAGTGTCTGGTTTTATTTTCTTGAACTTGCTTTAAGCTGCCAAAAGGTCCCACTATCTTTCGGAGAGCTAAATTCTCTGTATAATAAAAAGGAATAGATGGGAGATGAAGGATATGCCATATAAACGAGTGCAAGCAAAAAAAGTTTATGAACAAGTTGCTGATTCAATCATTGAGTTAATTAAAACTGGTGAATTGAAACCAGGTGATAAATTAGATTCAGTCGAAAAACTGGCAAAAAGCTTCGACGTTGGGAGTTCCACGATTAGGGAAGCATTAAGTGGTTTACGGACAATGGGGCTGGTGAAAATGCGCCAGGGTGAAGGGACGTTTGTGGATACCTTTGATCCGTCGAAATTCCAGTTGCCCGTGACTAGCGCATTTTTAATGAAGCTTGAAGATGTGAAGGAACTGTACGAAGTCCGTAAGATTCTAGAAATCGGCACCGCTGCACAGGCAGCTGCTGTGCACGAAGAAGAAGATTTGCTTGATATGGAAAAAGCATTGATCGTGATGGAGCATGCCAATGGAAATGAAGAGCTCGCTTCCCAAGCGGATCTTGATTTCCACGTTGCGATCGCGAATGCGACACATAACAAATTGTTAATTAATCTGATGAGCAGCGTCTCGGCGCTGAATTCGCAAACGATTCAGGAAACCCGGAAGGTGCTCCTGTATTCGGATAACATTGTCGATGACTTGCATTCTGAGCATCGACGAATCTTTGAAGCAATTAAAAACCGACAGCCAAACGAAGCGCGCCAAGCAATGCTTGAGCATTTGCAAAATGTCCAGGACCGGCTTTTTAGATATATTGAGTAATTCGGGCGGCCGTCGGACGACTTTTACATGAGGTGAACAAACATGAAGGTTTCATTATTTAGCACGTGCCTAAGTGATATTCTCTTTGCGGATGTGGCGAAAAATACGCTTGAAATCCTTGAAAGAGTTGGATGTGAAGTGGACTATCCGATGGAGCAGACATGCTGCGGACAGCCTGCCTATAACAGTGGGTATTTAGAAGAGGCGAAAGCAGCGATGAAGCAAATGATGAAGGCTTTCCGACATTCGGAATATGTCGTTGGACCTTCAGGATCCTGCGTGAGCATGTTGAAGGAATATCCGCATATTTTTGCCGGTGACCCAGAGTGGGAAGAAGAAGCGAAAGTCTTCGCTGCTAAGTGTTACGAAATTACGGAGTTCCTTGTCGACGTCATGGGTATAACCGATTTGGACTCGACTTTTAAGGGTAGAGTGACCTTCCATTCTTCCTGCCATATGAAACGCCTTCTTGGTGTAAAAGAACAGCCGAAAATCTTGTTGCGCAATGTCAAAGGTGTTGAACTGGTTGACCTGCCGTGGGAAGAGGATTGCTGTGGATTCGGCGGAACGTTTGCCGTTAAGAATCCGGTGATTTCGCAGGAGATGGTAAGTGAAAAGTCTCGCCACGTGGCAGAAACTCAAGCTGAATATTTGGTTGGCGCGGATATGGGCTGCTTGATGAATATTGGCGGCCGCATGGAGCGCGAGGGCAAAAAGGTAAAGATCATTCACATCACAGAGATTTTAAATACTCACTAAGAAACGGAGGGAAAAAAGATGAGCATCAAAATTGGTGAGATTCCTTATAAAGAGCGTATCCAAAAAGGAATAAAAGATGATTTTATGCGGCAGGCTGTTTCCTCCGCGCAAGGAAGATTCCGGACTGGCCGGCTCACACAGGCTGAGGAGCTCGGCAACTGGGAGGACTGGCGCAATTTGGGTGAGGAAATCCGTACCCATACGCTGGAAAACCTCGATTACTATCTGCAGCAATTAAGCGAGCAAGTATCCAAACGCGGCGGGCATGTGTTTTTTGCTGAGACAGCGGAAGAAGCAAACCAGTACGTTAAAGACATCATTTTAAAGAAGCAAGCGAAAAAAGTCGTCAAAGCGAAATCGATGGTAACCGAGGAAATCGGATTGAATAAGGCGCTGGAGGAAGTCGGTGCTGAAGTGGTGGAATCGGATCTGGGCGAATGGATTCTGCAATTAGATGAAGATCCGCCATCCCATATCGTTACACCTGCGCTGCATAAAAACAAACAGCAAATCCGTGAGACTTTTGCGAAGAAAAAAGGCTATACAGGATCAGATACTCCTGAAGAACTGGCTGCCTTTGCCCGTGAGCAGCTGCGCCAGGACTTTTTAGCTGCAGATGTCGGTGTGACAGGCTGTAACTTTGCGATTGCTGAGTCGGGGTCGATCACGTTGGTCACAAATGAAGGGAACGCCGAAATGGTGACAGCTCTTCCAGATACTGTAATCACGGTGATGGGCATGGAGCGTATCGTGCCGACATGGGAAGAAATGGAGGTCCTTGTCAGCTTATTGACGCGCGCGGCGGTTGGCCAAAAGCTAACAAGCTATATTACCGCGCTTACCGGAACACGTCTAGATGAAGAGATTGATGGACCGGAAGAATTCCACCTTGTTGTTGTCGACAATGGCCGTTCTAAAATACTCGGAACTGAGTTCCAATCCGCTCTGCATTGCATTCGCTGTGCGGCTTGTATCAATGCTTGCCCTGTTTACCGCCATATCGGCGGACATGCGTATAACTCGATTTATCCAGGCCCAATCGGTGCGGTCATCACTCCGCTGCTGGAGGGTTATGAGGATCATAAAGAGCTTCCATATGCATCGACATTGTGTGCGGCATGTACCGAGGCTTGTCCGGTTAAAATTCCATTGCATGAGCATCTGATTCGCCATCGCCAGATCATTGTGGAAAAAAATATGGCCCCAACAGCTGAAAAGTTGATGATGAAAGGTTTTGCGGCATGGGGTTCTAACCCGTCGATTTATAATATGAGTGCGAAAATGGCCAAACCAGCTCTTGGTCCATGGACAAAAGACGGGATGATTAAAAATGGACCGGGACCATTAAAAGCATGGACGGAAGTACGTGATTTTACGCGCCACAGGGACAATCGTTCCGTTCGTGGTTCAAGCAAAGACAGAAAGACGGTGAATCCAAATGAGCATCCAAAACCGAGAAGCCTTTTTAGATAAGCTGGCGTCCAGACTTGGGCGGGAGCGACGGACATCAGGAGTGGAGCGCCCTCAGTGGAGTGTCACCCCACAGGATGAAGTGTTCAAAGGCATGAGCCAGGACGAATTAGTTGAAGTGCTTGAAAAACATTGCAAAGTCATCCATACCACTTTTAAACGGACGGACCGTGACGGACTGTCCAAGGTGTTGAACGAAACGCTGGAGGCTTATGAAGGCAAGTTAATCATCACGTCCAAAGATGCGCGTTATCAGGAGTATGGAGTGACTGAGTTTTTTGAAGAGCAGAAGGATCAGTTGGATGTCCATGTATGGGAATCGGCACTAGGCAAGGAAAATCAAAAGATTGCAGAACGCGCCGATGTGGCATCGTGTTCAGCGACATCACACTTGCCGAGTCTGGCACCGTGACATCGTTCAACACTAAGGACAATGGCCGTTCGATCAGCCTGCTGCCGCGGACATTTATCGCGATCATCCCGAAAAGCACCCTCGTGCCAAGGATGACCCAGGCAGCCAGACACATCCATCAAGCCCAGGCCAGGGGAGAAGACGTCCCATCATACGTCAGCTTCATCACCGGCCCAAGCAACAGCGCCGACATCGAGATGAACCTGATCGTCGGAGTCCACGGACCTGTCAAAGCCACTTATATTGTGGTGGATTAGGAGAGGTGTGTGTCTCGTAAATCATATAATATCAGGCAGCGAATCCGTTTCGCTGTCTTTTTAATTTATGATTTTTAAGCCGGACAAACAGTGAAAATGTATAATGTAGTGGGAATGCGAAACCCGTTCGAATATTCAGTGGGACATCCCTCTGTCACTCGTCTCAATTCCTCAAGAGTTAGTCCCGGTGGTCATAATACCAAACTCGGTCACTAATCTTTTTGACTTTCCCGCTCTCTATGGCTTTTTTCTATTTTTGTATGGAGATTTGGTTTAATGCTTCTCTTTCACCTTTGCTTCTTGGCCGACTTTTCTTTTTACGTTTAGAGGCCGAAAGTTCTGCTATTTTTTTATTGACCTTTTTCCTATTTCTCTTTATCTGTTCATCCAAATCACTCAGCTTAATTTTTCTCATTCTCTCACATCCCAGAAATGGCTCATTACCTGTCATCATTGACGGTTTATTAAGAAAATATGAGGGGGAGATCGGGTACTATATTATGATTACAATTGAGGATTTAAAAAAAGAATTTGAGCTTATTAAGGATAAGCCTAAGTTCCAAAAGATGCTTGACTTTGCTTCAATCCTGACATCATACTTCGAACAGGAAAACATAAAGCCAATCGTCGTAGGCAGTTTATCTGTTCCAACGAGAAATCGAAATCTGAGTCAGGGCTTCAACCTCACCTTTGCTACGGGAACGGAATCTTCTGCTTCGAATTTTTTCTTGATTGGCTGAAATCTTTACCATAAGATTTGCTATCTTTCTATTCGATTCAATCGTTTCGTCAATTCGCTCCAAAATCATTTTTCTCACAGCCCTCACCACCTTAACCTAATATTACAAGATTTTTGTATGAGATGAAAGGAAAAAGATGGCTCTTCTGAACAACCAACATGGGACATGGGAACCGGCCTTCTGTCTCCATCTATCTCGGTTATTTTAAAAATTTGTATAATTTTCAGAAAATTATTTGTAATCTATTATTAAGAGTGAAACTGCTTGTGCTGGAAAATAGGAACCGGTAATGGCAAGGAGATTTTTTCGGTCAGTTCCGGTCCTTTTATAAGGTTGAAGGGGACGAGAATATGACAGATAAAGAGATTCTTTTACGGAAAAAGGTTTCTAACTATTATATAATACTCATTGGAATTCTGGGGTGGGCGTTATTGTATACTCCATTCCTTTTGTCACTTTTCAGGAGAAGCCAATCGTATTCTTCTGATGGTTCTGAAATAGGCTGGAGAATACAGATAAAACACACAAAAGCCTAAATATAATTATCAACACAAAATCAGGATTAAGAGCCATTTTTTAAGACAGCGAAATCTTCTCGCTGTCTTTTCTGCATATAAGTTATTCCTCCTTGGACATGGCATTATACTGCTTGAGGCTTTTAAACCGCTTTTTCTTTTTCAAGTACTTTTCGTTCAGTACGAGTACTTTTCCATTCTCGGCGGCTGAAAATTTACGGTAGACGGATTTGTATTTTTCGAAGGCCAAGTGCCCGGAAATGTATACAGGTAAAATGAGGGCGATGAGGATCAGTACATCTCTGATGATATGTTGTGGCTGCTCGAAAACATATCTCGTCATAACTGCCTGGGATGCAAAAGCCACCATTAAGATAATCAGCAAATTGCAGATGTGAAAAGGAAAAAACTCCTTTCCTCTAAGAAACATCCGCTCCAGTTCATTTTTAAAAATGAGGGAAATGAATACCGAAATCACAATGAAAATAAGCGAAAAGAAAAACGCCATTTTACCCATCCTCCTCTAGGGATGATCCCTTTTCAGTATTGTAACATAATGATTGCCGAGGTTTAATTGAAGTGGACGCTCAATCGTAAATAAGTGAACTTGAGAGACAGTGAACCTTCCCTCTGTCTCTCTTTTACATACTTTTCCTCTCCCTGAGCAACATAAAAAGAAATTAAATGGGAATCAGGGGGATTGGAAATGAGCTTGGATGATGTCATTTTAGCGCGGGAAAAAATGAAGGGAATTGTGCATACGACACCTCTTGATTATTCTAAAACGTTTAGCACTCTCTCAAATAATGAAGTATATTTGAAGCTTGAAAACCTGCAAAAGACAGGGTCCTTCAAGGTTAGGGGTTCTTATAATAAACTAATATCTTTGCCTCCTGAAAAGCTGCAAAATGGGGTTGTAGCGGCTTCAGCCGGCAACCATGCCCAGGGCGTGGCTTATTCCTGCCAGATGCTCGGCATTCAGTGCACGATTGTCATGCCGAAAGGTGCTCCTCTCAGCAAGGTGCTGGCAACACGGCAATACGGAGCCGAAGTCATACTCGAAGGTGCAGTTTTTGATGAGGCTCTCGCCTTTGCGTTGGAGCTTAAAGACAAGGTTGGCGCCACTTTTATTCATGCCTTCGATGATGAGGCAGTCATTGCCGGACAAGGGACAGTAGGTTTGGAAATTCTTGATCAACTGCCGGATGTCGAGGCGATTGTCTGCCCTGTTGGCGGGGGAGGGCTTATTGCGGGTGTCGCGTTGGCGGTGAAAGAGAAGAAACCGGACATTAAGGTGTATGGTGTCCAGACGCTTGCATGTCCGAGTATGAAACAGTCGTTAACTGAGAACAGACCTGTTGCTGTTGAAGCAGCCCCCACGATGGCAGATGGAATTGCTGTTCAAAAGCCCGGATTAAAGACTTTTGAAATCATTAGAAATTATGTGGATGGCATTTTCTGTGTCGACGAGATGGAAATAGCCCGAACGATGCTTCTCGTCCTGGAGCGAAATAAGCTGCTGGTTGAGGGTTCAGGTGCAAGCCCGCTTGCTGCACTGCTTTACGATAAAATGAAGCTTAGCGGTAAAAAGGTTGCCGTTGTTTTAAGCGGGGGAAATGTGGATGTCAATTTTATCTCCCGGATCATTGAACGTGGACTGGTTGAATCCGGCAGGTTTGCCCATTTTACGATTACTTTGAAAGATAAGCCAGGGGAGCTGCAAAGAGTATTGAGCTCCGTGACGGAACTTAATGCGAACATACAATCCGTCAACCTTAACCGGATCGGCAAGCATATCTATCCAGGCTTTGCTCAGCTGGAGTTATCAGTGGAAACGAAGGACCATGAACATATAGAGCAGCTAGAGAAGAAGTTAAGAGACCAGGGATTTCAGCTGCAGATGGAAGAATAGCCACATGAGCATGGGGACTTACCCATGCTTTTTGGTGAGGCAAATCCATCGAACGACCTTCTAGTAACCAATATTAATAGTATAATGGACTAACAAGGTTTGTTGTTCTGACTAGTGCTTATTAAGGAGAGGATCAATCAATGGACGAAAAAACTCTCAAATGGGGAATTTTAGGGACAGGTGGAATAGCAAATGCTTTCGCGAGGGATTTGGCTTTTGCTAAGAATACCGAAAAATTTGCTGTTGGGTCACGTACAAAAGAGAGCGCTGCAAAGTTTGCGGAAGAGCATGGTGTTTCCCGTGCTTATGGGAGATACGAGGAACTGGTGCAGGACCCGGATGTGGATGCCATTTATGTTGCTACGCCACACCCTTTTCATAAGGATAATGTATTGGCGTGTCTTCGTGCTGGTAAGGCTGTGCTTTGCGAGAAGCCTTTTACGATTAATAGCGGGGAACTAGAAGAAATCATTCAGTTTGCCAGAGATCAAAAGCTTTTTTTGATGGAGGCGATGTGGACACGTTTCCTGCCGCCGATTGTTAAGGTGAAAGAATGGATTGACAGCGGGGAAATTGGCGAAGTCCTTTTAGTAAAAGCGGATTTTGGTTTCCGTGCCCCATGGGATCCTGAGTGGAGATTACTTAATCCCGCCCTTGGAGGTGGAGCGTTACTTGATGTAGGGATTTATCCAGTTACATTTGCATCAATGATATTCGGAACAAAACCAGAGAAGATTCTGAGTACTGCTCATATCGGTGAAACAGGTGTGGATGAACAGTTTTCTATTCTTATGTCCTATCCTTCTGGAAAGACCGCCACTCTTAACGGAGCATTTCGAATTGGTTTAACGAACGAAGCATACATACATGGAACAGAAGGATATATTCGAATCCCTTCATTCCATAGTGCCAAATCTGCAACCTTATATAAGGATGGTAAGGAAGTAGAAACATTTAATGATGACAGAAAATCGGCTGGTTATGCGTTTGAAATTGAAGAAGTAGGAAGATGCCTGAGTCAAGGCTTTTAGAAAGCCCTGTTGTTCCGTTAGATGAATCCTTGGAAATTATGAAACTGATGGACGAAATTCGTGGACAATGGGGATTGAAATATCCGTTTGAGTAATTTTTATGAAAAGCACAGGGGACGTACCTGTGCTTCTCTTAGAAACCAGGGCACGGATGAAAATTTTTTTAAAATCAGGAACGAGACCGCCCACTACGACAATGTCAATACTTCATACTTTGAGGCCAATTCTATGAATTGTGCCATCCCGCTGATTTTACCAGCTATGAGTTTATCATTTAGCTCATAATAATCCACGCATGTTTTACAAGCCAGTACCTCCAAACCTCGTTCTTCCAGCTCCTTCAATTGCAGGGAAATAAATGAGCGTTCAGTTAGTGTGAACACACCTTTGTTCATGCAGAACACAGCGGCAGGCAATTCTTCTTTTTGCTTCAGGAGCGTGAAAAAGGTTTCTAATAGTCCCTCACCTAATTCTGCTCGCCGTTTCCAAGTTGATCGGATGACAATAAAATTACTTTATTTTTCAATTATTATTCCTCCTAGTTTCCATACAAAGTTCCCGAGTGATGAAGATAAAGCGACCATTGCTTTTTATACGAATGCAGAATTGCCGCTACCAAAGAGGTTCCTCTTGATTCGTCAGTTCTACTAAATATGGATATATCCCAAGATAGGTTGGAGTTGCTGCGATTAAAGCCACGAAAAAAAGAAGGGATGGACCAAACAAGACATTCATAAGCATAATCACGGCAATTGTGATGGTAGTGATCATAGAGGAGATTTTTCTTGTCCGTGTTGTAACATATTGATTTGCTCCGCAGTAAGGGCAAATTATTGCACTGCCCAATGTAAAGGACTTTTTAAACGTCTGTTTCCAGGTCCATGTCCGATTGCAATTCTGACAAGTTGGCATGGTAACACCCCCAGGATTAGATAATCTAATTGTATCATTGATCCGTTGGAGCTTCTCCTGCACCTAAAACCTCCAGATCATCCTGTAAAGCACTCAATCTGTTGGTCCGGTCACGCATGATGGTTATAAGCGATTTATAGACCAGGTATTCCTGCCCCTCAATAAACTCTGTCAAAACTTAACCTCCTGTTTCATATTGATTCTATTATAAGGAGTTCATATCCTTCTTTTGAATACCCTTATGCCGAAACTCTTGGATAAGGTTATGATAAGCCCGAAATGTACCCTTATGGAAAGCCAAACCTCCTGCATAAGGTTACGATTAGCCCTAAATGATGCCCAGTGCCTCTTATTAAATACTGGGGAAAATAGTCTTCAATGAGTCTTATTGGCGCCCCAAAACTCCAGAAACCGGAAAAAGAGGTCACCAATAAAGCCGATTGGCGTCCTGAAACTCCAGAAACTGGAAAAAGAGGTCGCCAACAACCCCCGCTCCTACTCTCTCCCTTTATCACCCCCACTAATTCTGGTATATAGAAAATACTTCCTTTAAAATAAAGAAGATAGAAGTGGAAGTGTGGTGGTTATGGTGTTGAAGCTTTTGCTGATTGAGGATGATGCTTCTTTGTTCCAAGAGATTCGGGAGCGGCTGACTCAGTGGTCGTATGAGGTGCATGGGGTGACGGATTTTGGAGATGTGATGAATGATTTTACCAGAGTGAAGCCTGATTTGGTGATCATCGATATCCAGCTGCCGAGGTTTGATGGGTTTCATTGGTGCCGGATGATCCGGTCGCATTCTAATGTCCCGATTATTTTCCTGTCATCACGGGACCACCCTACGGATATGGTCATGTCGATGCAGCTCGGGGCGGATGATTTTGTCCAAAAGCCGTTCCACTTTGAGGTGTTGATTGCGAAAATTCAGGCGATCCTGCGCCGTGCCTACAATTATAATGCGGTACAGAACCAGTTGAAGACGTGGTGCGGGGCAACGGTTGATTATGATAAAAATACGGTTGACAATGAAAATGGCCGGATTGAATTGACCAAGAATGAAATCTTCATATTAAAGTTGCTGATTGAGCAGAAAAACAAAATCGTCAGCCGCGACGAAGTGATGAATAGCCTATGGGATGATAAGCGGTTCATCAGCGACAATACGCTGACAGTCAACGTCAATCGCCTGCGGAAAAAGCTGGATGAGATTGGTTTGGGCAGTAAAATTGAAACGAAGATTGGACAGGGATACATGGCCGTTGAAGAGGAACATGCCTGATGTTTATGACTTATCTAAAGGAACGGCGGAGCTGGATTCTGGTATTCTTACTGCTCCAGTTTCTACTCGTTTTTATTGCTTATATAGATTCCGCTGTATCGATCGAGTCGGCTCTTTATTATGTTTTTCTGTCAGCGATCATATTTGTGATTTTTATCCTGATCCGTTACCAGAAAGAAATGAAATTTTACAAGGGGCTGAAGGAGGCTGAGGATCTCCTTGATTTTTCAGACAGGGAAAACCTCAGTCCGTTTGAAGTGGTGGTAGCGGAGAGCATTGCACATCATTTTGAAGCTCTGAAAAAAACCGTTTCCGAGAATGAGCACAGGCTGGACGAAGAAAAGGATGAACTGCTTTCCTGGATCCATGAAGTGAAAACGCCGCTGACGGCTTTAAGTTTGATGATCGACCGGCTTGATGACCAGAGTTTAAAAAAGGAAATGATATATGAATGGCTGCGCATCCATCTTTTATTGGACCAGCAGCTGCATCTAAAACGAATTCCTTTCATGGAGAATGACTTGTTTATTGAACAGACCGATCTGGAGAGTGTTATTTTCGATGAGGTCAAAACCCTGCAGTCTTGGTGCATCCAAAAAGGGATTGGCTTCGATATTGACCTGAAATATACTGAGGTGATGACGGATGCCAAGTGGCTTGCATTCATCCTGCGGCAGCTGTTGACGAATGCTGTGAAATATAGCGATGCATCAGATGTTCGGATTAAAAGTGAACAGCGGGATGGACAGATCATCCTCGAGATTGCTGATGAGGGCAGAGGGATTGATTCCAGGGATCTCCCGCGCATTTTCGAAAAAGGTTTTACATCCACTGCCTATCACAAGGACAGTGCCGCAACAGGAATGGGCTTATACCTGGCAAGTAAAGCTGCACAACCGCTGAAACTCAGGATTGATGTAGAATCCGCACCAGGCAAGGGAAGCACGTTTACTCTTATCTTCCCGAAAAACAATGAATTTCTCCAAATAACAGGCATGTGACAAAAATGTCACATGCCTTTGCTCATTTGTTACCTGAATCGAAGGAAGGCATAGAGCCAGGGTTTTATAATGAAACTATCAAAGAAAGGATGTGCGGATATGATTTTACTGGAAGCTGCCAAACTTCATAAAACATATGGAAATAAGTTCAATAAACAAGAAGTGTTGAAAGGGCTCGACTTGAAAATTTTCAAAGGAGAGTTCGTGAGCATCATGGGTGCCTCTGGCTCGGGAAAAACGACGCTGCTGAATGTGCTTTCCTCAATCGATCGGGTGTCCAACGGGTCGATCAAGATTGAAGGGAAAGACATTACCGGGATGAAGGAGAAGCAGCTGGCGGAATTCCGCAAGCAGCATTTGGGCTTCTTGTTCCAGGACTACAATCTGCTCGACACGCTGACGGTGAAGGAAAATATCCTTTTGCCGCTCTCGGTCAGCAAGACGCCGAGGAAGGAAGCGAATCAAAGGTTCGAAAAGATTGCCAGTGAACTGGGGATTATCGAGCTGAAAGATAAGTATCCGAATGAAATTTCCGGCGGACAAAAGCAGCGGACATCGGCTGCACGCGCTTTTATCCATGATCCGAGTATCATTTTTGCCGATGAACCGACGGGTGCACTTGATTCGAAATCAGCGTCAGACCTGTTGAACAAACTGAGCGATTTGAATCAAAAACGGCAGGCGACAATCCTGATGGTCACTCACGATCCTGTTGCGGCAAGCTATTGCGGCCGGGTTATTTTTATCAAGGATGGCCTGATTTACACAGAATTGAATAAAGGCGACCAGACGAGACAGGAATTTTTCAAGGACATCATGAAAACCCAGAGCGTATTGGGCGGTGTGCATCATGAGCGTTAATCAACTCATCCTCCGCAATTTGAAAAAGAACCTGAAAAACTATTATTTGTATGTGTTTGCGCTGATGTTCAGTGTCGCGCTTTATTTCGCATTCGTCACTCTCCAATATGACCCGTCTATGGATGAAACAAAGGGTTCGATTAAAGGGGAGGCGGCAATAAAGGCTGCTTCTGTTCTGCTTGTCGGAATCGTCGCGATTTTCCTGACTTACGCCAATCGAATCTTTATAAAGAGAAGAAGCAAGGAAATTGGATTATTCCAGCTGGTGGGGATGACGAAGGGGAAAATTTTTCGCATCCTGAGTGTGGAGAACTTTCTGCTTTACTTTGGTTCATTGCTAGCAGGTGTTTTCCTCGGGTTCTCCATCTCCAAGCTGATCATGATGGTACTGTTCAAACTCACGCAAGTCGACGGGATCGCAAAGCTTCATTTTTCCGGCACAGCACTGGTCCAGACACTGATTGTTTTTTCGCTGATCTACGTATTGTTGCAGGTGCTGAACTTTATTTTTATAAAAAGACAAAGCATCCTGAGCTTATTCAGGGTGGTGTCAAAAACAGAAGGCCGGGTAAAGAAAATCTCTTTCTTTGAGATAGTGATCGGAGTCCTTGGCATTGGCTGATTGGAATCGGCTATTATGTATCCTCCATGCTATTCGAAGGGGACTTCACGTCGGTGAACGAACTCTTTTCGGCCATGGTGTTCATTTTAGCTTCAGTCATCTTCGGGACCTATCTGTTTTACAAAGGGTCTGTCAGCTTCATCGCCAATATTATCCGGAAAAAGAAGGATGGCTATCTGAATATCAATGAGGTGCTTTCGCTTTCCTCGATTATGTTCAGGATGAAGTCGAATGCGCTGCTGTTGACGATTATCACGACGGTGTCGGCATTGGCGATCGGGTTGTTGTCGTTAAGCTATATCTCCTATTATTCCGCTGAGCAGACTGCGAAAAATATGGTGCCAGACAACTTTGCCTTTGTTGATGGTGATACTGCTGCTGAATTTTTGGCGGAATTGGAGTCGGAGGAGATCGCTTTTACAGAAAAAAGTATTGAGGTACTCCAGGCGGTCATGAACGCGGAAGATATCATTGGACTGAAAATGGAGGGATACACACAGGATCCACGGGCCATGAGTGTGTCGGTCATCAGCGATAAGTCGGTTGGCCAGAGGGAAGTCAGTAAGGATGAAGCTACATGACAGGCTACAGCGATATCATGATGAAATTCATCTCTATGAAGGACTCAGGGCCGATTGAGATCATCGGGAAAAATCACTCCATTCCGCTGCAATATCTTGGAATGGAAAAAGAATATCCGGTTTCCCGGTATTTCGGGGGATCTCCTGTAGCAGTGGTGGATGAGACTGTATTCGAGAAGCTGAAAAAGGATACGGACCCTGAAATACAGCGTGGCTCTTCTCTATATATCGGGATTGATATTCAGGATGAGGCCGATTTGGAGAGAGCGAATGACCTGTTCAATGAAAATAAATACCATGAAGCAAATATGAATGAATCACGCCTGGACAGTGAAAATATCCAAAAGAAGCAGATGGGGCTTACGATGTTCATTGTCGGTTTCCTTGGACTAACTTTCCTTGTCACATCAGGCTGCATTCTCTATTTCAAGCAAATGGACCAGACAGAAGACGAAAAAACGAATTATACGATTTTGCGAAAACTGGGGTTCACCCAGGGAGATTTGCTGAGAGGAATCCAGGCAAAGCAGGCGTTCAACTTCGGCATCCCGCTAGCAATCGGGCTGCTGCACAGCTACTTCGCCGTCAAATCCGGATGGTTCTTCTTCGGCACAGAACTATGGTGGCCGATGCTGATTGTCATGGGACTTTATACAGCACTTTACTCCATCTTTGCTGTACTATCAGTGGTGCACTCAAAGAAAGTCATTCGGGAATCTCTTTAAATGGAGGCAAGAGGAACGGGGACATTGAACTGAATCCAATTATTGACCGAAGCATGGGGGCGACCCTGTGCTTCTTCAGTATTCTCTCAATAAATTAGGGTTAATTGCACTGTAAAACCTAATAATTGCACCGACCTCTGCATTAATTACGTGAAAGCAGCCTGGAATTGCACAGTAAGGAGTAACAATTGCACTTTTAAACAAATTTCACCATTATAACTTTGCATAATACGCCCCCATGAAACTTTACATCAGTTGATACGTATATGTAGAGGACAAAAATAAAAGGGGATTTTTCTATGGGAAATATCATTCTATTTGCTCTTTTGGTTGGATTGGCTTCTGCTGATTCTTACTCCTTTTTCTAAAGGGGTAGAGAAGGACAGGAAAATGACCTCTGCCTTTTTGATTGCTGCGATTGTTCTTTTTACGGTTGGGACTTTTTCGTTTTATTATGCGTTTAATTTGGATCGCAATCTTTCTTCTTTGTGGCCGTTTGCGATTGTGATCACGCTTGCCGGAACATTTTTTGCGGCTGGCAAGGAAAGAATGATTAAAGGGAGCTTGTTTTTGCTAACCTTGCTCCTGGGTGTGTATTTCATCATCGCGTTTCTTTTTAATGCAGAGGAAAAATATGAGTCTGCGAAAATGGCGGAGAAGATGGAAATCTCGACTTTCGATGAAAAGGAAACGCCGGCGAGTGTCCCTCCACATTTTGCGCGCAATAAGATGAAAAAGGCGTTCGGCCAGGTTCCGAATACAAGTTATTATGAGCTTGGGAATCTGCAAATCCAAAAGGTCAATGGAGAATATGTCTATATCGCTCCTGTTGAATTTTCTGGCTTTTTCAAATGGTGGAATGGCAAGTCCACACCGGGTTATTTTACAATCAGTGCCACGGATTCAACAGCAAATCCAAAGTTCAAGAAATCAGACATGGTTTATACACCTTCTTCATTCTTCAATAAAAATGTCGAACGCCATATCCGTTTGCAGTATCCTGAGGCGATTTTCTACGGAGACACGCAGCTGGAGATTGATGATGAAGGAAAGCCTTATTATATCAGGACCTTCGGTGAGTTCATCTCAGCCAGGAACGGTTTTGATGTTAAAGGGGTTGTCGTAGTCGATCCTGATTCAGGAAAGACGGAATCCTATGCGCTGGCCGATGTTCCAGAATTCATTGATGGCGCTGTTTCGCCGGAAGCAGTAAGCTGCAAAACAGCTATTATGGTAATTACATTCATGGTTATTGGAACAGCGTGTTTGGCAAGACGGATATAAAACTGCCTTCAGATGAAGGAACCGAAGCGCAGGTCAGCCCAATTTTCGATGAAAATGGCGATATGTATTATTTCACCGATTTTACCAGCCCGAAAGAAGGGGTCGACTCCATGCTTGGGTATGCCTTGACGAACGCAAGGACTGGGAAAGCGACCTTCTATACTGGCAATCTTGAAGAGTCCTATATGGATTCCGAAGGCACGCTGCAGATTATTGAAAAGAAATTCATCGAGAAAAAGTGGCATGGCGAAATGCCGATTCTCTACAATTTCTATGGAGAAGCCAGCTGGCTGACGCCTGTTCTTGATTCGAATGGCTTCCTGCAAAATTACTTTATTGTATCAGCTGCTAACCCGGAAATTTCAGTGTATGGCAATACGCCTAATGAAGCATTGAAAAAGTATAAAACGGCACTGCAGCATGGCGGTGGAACGGTGGATGGAAGTTCGAAGGCAGAGGAAAAGCAAACGAGTGGAACCGTGCTGCGCGTCTACAAAGAAAAAACAGGAGACTTCACAATCGTTTCAATTCTGCTGGACAACAAAAAGAACTACATCATTTCATCAGAAACGAACCCAATGGCGATCTATGTAAAAGAGGGCGACCAGGTTAATCTCAAATACATGGATACCGGCGAAACCTTCCTGCCAGTGAAAGAGTTAGTGATACAAGGATTAGAGTAGTAAACACAAAAATAGTGCCTGTTCCCGGAGTAATGTTGCACCTGGGAACAGGCACTTTTGGTTTTGGATAAATTAAGGGAAGCTAATATATTCACGAGGATTCCTAAGAAGTATTATGTGAGAGGGATATTAAAGAGAGTGTATAAATTAATTAATCTTACTGCTGTTTTTCATTCAATATCTCTAAAACATCCTGATGCTGCTTCTGAACATTGGAAACATGCTTGATTTCACTAGATAGTTCTATTTTCGTTTCATCAAGCTTTTTCATTAAGCTGCCATAGTAAAAGCCCATTTCCCTCCGCATTTCGCTCTGTTCAGATAGTATAGTTTGCTGGCCTTTTTCTAAATTGTCAAACCGATTCTCTGAAGACTCAAATCGATCCTCCATAGACTCAAAACGTGCATCAACAGAATCAAAGCGCTTGTCCATAGAATCCAAACGATCTAAAATCTTATTCAATATTTTCTCCATCTCATTTCACCTCCTTCTTTATGAATTTATTATACCCAGTCCAGTAAAGTAAGTCACTACAAATGACAAGTAGTTTTGCTTTTCCAAAGCCGTACTCCAACCATATTGATTTTACATATGCATTCTACTAGAGCAAAAGCACGGGGACGTACCCTGTGCTTTTTTGGTTGAATAAGGAATTATAATCCGAAAGATTCCCTTATACAAGCACCTTCAGCTCCATAAGGGTACCAATCAAGCGGAAAGATACCCTTATGCAATCAACTTCCCCTCCGTAAGGGTACCGATCACTCCAAAAAGGCAAAAGACATCTAGCATAACAGGAAATTAAAGGTAAAATAGAATAAGAGATAGAGCGTGTTAAAAGGGGGGGAACAAGTATGGTCCCAGAAATGGAATCGATTACGATTGCCACTATACAGGAAAAAGGGATTCATTCTGTCGTTGACTGGTTCGATCGGCATAAGCAATCCTTTTATGCACTGGGGTGGTTTTATCTTCAGAACCAGCAGCAAATGGAAGAGTTATTTTACCGGTCGATTATAAAGGTGCATAAGGAATTGCCTCGATTTAAAAGGGAAATCTCATTCGAATTGTGGGTTACCTCAATATTCATTGATAATTGCCGGGAGCTTTCTCAAGATAAAGTTTTACAAGCGTCGGGGGAAATTACACCTCATCAGGACTTACTTAAAGCACTCGATCAACTTGAGGGCGATGAAAAGGAAGCGATGATCCTTACATATGGAACAGGGTTTTCCCAAGAGGAAACTGCGCAAATTCTGCGGGTTTCTATGGGGAAACTGAAGGAGCTTATGTTTTCCGGAGCAATGTCGGTAAGAAAACAACTCGATGGGTCAACTTATAACGGCTGTAACGAATATCAGAGTAACTACATTGATTATCTGGAAAAGTCCATGGACGTCCGGAAAAAATAGAGTTTGAGATGCATCTCTATAATTGCCGGGAATGCCAGGAGGATTTGGCTGCCTTTCAGGATATCACCTTGATGTTACATTATGCTGAGTGGATGAGTGACTTGCCAGTGCCGGAGCATTTTATCTCGAATATTAAAGGGAGACTGACAGAAAAAGAGAAATCCAGGAAGCAAAGGAGTAAGAAGCATAAGAAAGTTGCCCTTGTTTTTGCAAGTGTATTTGCATTCGTTCTCGGCATCGGTTTCCTTACTGGAGCATTTGCCAATGTTTACTATGGATGGACAGAAGAAAACGAGCAATTACGTCCCTTTTTGCAAAATGATCTGGGGCAAAGGCTCAATCTGGAAGCGGAAAGCGACGGTGTGAAAATTAAAATCAAGGGCGTGGTTGCTGATGATTATCAGACGCTTGTTTTTTATAAAATTGAAGATACAAATGAGGATAAACAATATGTTATTTTTCCGGAAGACGGGGTTTTTATAGAAAACGAGAGTGAACTCAAGAACCACGATACATATCCACGTCATTATCCTCCGAACCCAAAAGCGAAGATGAATAAAAAGAAAAAGAATGTGTTTTATGGAGTGGTTGGACTGCGGCCGCTCGAGGAAAATAGGGGTGTTCTTAAACTGAATATTGAAAGGATTCAGGAGCTGGCTCTCGACGAACAAGAGGCAAGGTGGGGGTTTAGTTACCAGAACAATGGATTTAAAACGGGTGAATGGAAATTCGAAGTCCCGGTAACTAAGCAGCCATCCATTGAATTTGAATTGAATGAAAAAGCAGAAATCGAAGGGGTCCCAATTCGCCTGGATAAATTGATCATGGCTCCAACTGCAACGCTTTTGGAATATGGCCATCCTATGGGAGAGATGGAAAAGAGAATTGATAGGATTCAATTTGGCAATTTAGAAGTGAACAATGTAAAAATAAAACCGGACCATTTTAGTGGTTATAATTATTTACAGCCTGATGCCAATTGGCAAAGATACCAAATGTATTATGATCCGTTTTATGGGGAAAAACCGAAAGACATAACAGTTCAATTCGAATCAGCCTATTTTTCATTCGATGACAAAAAAAGCATCGAGCTTGATTTAAACCAGTCGTTTCCCCAGACGTTTGAATATGCCGGAAGTACCATCAGCATTGATAAAATTGAAATTGGCCAGCCTACAATCATTGTCATCAGCAACCATGAAGTTGAAAACCGGGAATTTGAAAGATTGCACTTTAATGTTGTAGGTGAAGGTGATCATGAATCAATTTCAATGGGGATGGACCATGAGGGAGTGATCGTGGATAAGAATGGTGTTCAATACGATATGAAGTCACCCACATTCGATTATGAAAAAATTGAACAGCCACGCCATTTTATTACCGTTGAGACCTTGATGTTAGATGGAGACAACGTCATCCCTAAAAGACTGGATCTTTACGGGTATAGTTCGATGAAGTATTTGGATGATGTTGTGAAGATTTCGCTTGATTGATAAGCGTCATAGAGAAGGTTTCTGTTTTTTACATGAGTCGCATTGGAGGCCAAAATATGAAGCTATTTATTCAGGCAGCAATTGCTTCGATCGCCATTCATGTTATCTATTTTGTTGGCATACTGGTAATTGGTTACATCAAAACGCTCAATTACACACCGGTTATCGAAGACTCCTGGAAAAGCGTTGATACTCTTCAAACCGAAGTAGCTTTCGGTATGACCGGTTCTCCGTTTTTCTTCCTTTTTACATTCCTTGGAGTAACTGTTTTCTTCGAAGTGCTGATCACTGCTTATAGAAGATTGAGGAGTTAAAAATTAGCCGTACGCAGGATGGGCAGCGGCTTGAGAGGATAGAGGATGTTGAAGGGGATCGATAAATCTATTTTAGGCTGGGGCATTTCTTTGGTTATTTTTTTGGTTATTATGGTTGTGGATCAAACGGTGTATGTTGGTGTTTGGCCATCGACGCTGCCAGTTGTACTCCTCGTCACACATGCCCTTTATTTTAAAGAGGATAACCGTTCAGAAGAATATTAGAGATACACAGAGAGCAAATGAAGGAGATTGATAAAGAACACCAGATATGTGGGTCACAATAGGATTTACACACTTGAATCCATAGAGCCATCAGAACAACAGAGGGACGGTTTCATTTCAGAAATCGTCCCTGTAGTCTGTTGTTTATCCTAAACTATCTTCAATTGTCTTCATGATATCGAATGCACCACTTGACTTGTTGGAGCAAACTACGGCAATGGCTTGCGAAGCTGGATAATAGGCGGAATGGAAACTAACTCCTGGGTCATAGCCATTACATGGTATTTCAAAATTTGATTGTCATGATTCTTGATCCAGACACCATACCCGTAATAGCCTGTTTCATTGACTTGAGCATGAGGAATGAGTAGTTTGTGCAAGGTATCTTCACTTAGTAAAAGTTCGCCAAAAAGCGCCTTCCACAGTTTGGTCATGTCTTCTACTGTGACATACGCGCCCCCGTCAGAGCCGCCTTTTACCGGCACTGAGTAGATATTGGTTTTCCAGCTCCCGTCAGGAAGGTCAATATAGCCTAAAGCTGTGTTTGATGGAAGAGCGTCAAAGGAGAAGTAGCCAGAATCATTCATTCCTGCTTTTTTGAAGATTTTTTCCTGTACATACTCAGTAAATTCCATCCCGGAGGCTTGCTCCACAATCAAGCCCAGTAAAATATAACCTGCGTTATTGTAGTAAAAGGATTCTCCTGGCGAGAACTTCATTTGCTCATTCTGGAACATTGGCAGGAAATCCTTAAGGCTCCTGATATGATACATCGGTCGCTTAATCCACAGCTCCTCAAAATCATCCATGATATCCTCGTCAAAGTAATCAGGAATACCGGAAGTATGAGTCAGCAAATGGTGGATGGTGATTCCTTCACTGAAACTAGGAAACTCTATATCAAGACAATCTTTCAATCTTGTATTATAGGTTAGCCGGCCTTCCTCGACGAGCTGACAAATGGCGATCGCCGTGAAAAGCTTACAGCCAGAAGCGATTCCGAAACGGGTTTCGAGGTTGTTTTTTAATAGGTCAGCCCGATTTGCATAGCCAAAGCTTGCAGTTTCGGCATGGCCGTCCCCATTCTGAAGCATGACCGCTCCTGAAAAATCAACCTTGGACTGAAGCTCTTCAATAACTTCTTCTAAGTTTTTCATTTTTATCCCCCTAACCATCTCTACTATAAGGTTAACATTGGAAATTTTTAAAATATAGTAAAATATTTCAATTAACTTTATCATGCTGGCAGCAAGGGTAATCTTCTATCTGGTAAAATGAAGAAAAGAACGAACAGTACGGTGCAGGGGAATTCTTCCCGTGCCTATGAATAATTAGTCGCACTACCAAAGCAAAGGCTAGGTCACTTTGCTTCTAACGGAGGTTGCTTGAATGAGAAAAGAGTATTTGAAGGCTAGGGCACAGCAAATTGTAGATGTTCCGGACACCTTCGAAGTGTTTATCGAGGATTTTAGTGAGGATGGAAATGGAGAGGGTGAGGCTATTTTTGTCTGGATAAATGAAGAGGAAGACAGCTCCATTACGGTGAAACTGGATTCAGCAGGCAATTTGACTGCGATGATTCTTGACTTAAATCTCGCTACTGTCGTTGATGAGCCAATGGTTTTGACGGAAAAAAGAAGCGTGCCGAGCAATTCCTTTTGGAGCATTATCCTGACGCGCTGAAGGATTTTACCTACCATTTGAACAAGAAAATGGATAACCGTGACCGTTTTTATTATAAACAATTGGTGATGGAGCTGCCTTTGGACAATTCTGGCTGCTATATTGACGTGGACGCCACCGGCAAAATCCTTACTTTTACATATGAAGGCGTCAAGCCGTTACCTGATATTCCTGCTGGCATCATTCCGGTTGAAGCTTTGAGGAGGGATGTACAGAGCAAGCTGGATTTTGAACTTACAGTTACACATGTCGCCAATTTCTTGTTTGATATAGAAAAAGAAGGTCTGCGCCTTGTGTATGAGCCGGTATCTGGCAACGAAAAATACAAGGCGGACGAAATGCAGCCGACATTTAAGTTCCAGCGTGAAGATGATGAGGTTCCGGAGACGTATCAACCGCTGCCAGTTTTCAAGTTAAACGCTGAACACATTCCGAATGAGGAAATCATCGGAATCACTCCTGGAATGGAAATCATTCGTGAAGTGGATATGGGAGAGGAGCTGGGAATTGTCTGGCGGGATCAAGGATGGGACGTTCCGAAAAAAGGGAAGACAATGAACGATTTCTTCAAGCAGCAGACTGAATCTACGGTAAAATCGTTCATTTCTAAAGCCACTGGGAAGGTGCTTAGGTTTGCCTGGTTTTATGAAAGGACAGGCAGCCTTAATCTGAGCCGTAATGAATGTTATCCAATAGCGATTCGCTTCCTGCGAGATGTCATACCAGAGTTTTACCCCTATTTACAGCAAGTCGTTCGTGACGATGAGGGTGAGCTTTCTAAAAAGGAATCGTTCGTATTCAGCATCCATAATGGACATGGAATTTCGGTTGAATCAGAAATCATCATGGTCGCTGTGAACCGCAGTACCGGCTTTGTCGATTATTACAGCGGTCCAACGATTGAATTAGAAGAGTTGAAACAGCTCCCAAAAGAAGCGGAAATCTCCGAGGAAGAGGCGGTTGCAAGCTATCTTGACCATCTTGATTTTGAACTGGCCTGGGAGTATGACTATGATCAAGAATCACAAAAACTCATATACACACCATGTGAAAAAAGTAGCCGAACCCAAATCCGTTATATTGATGCTATCACAGGTGAAGTCATAGTTGAAAAAGATTGAGAACCACAGGGGATGTTCTCTTGCTTCTGAGGTTATGTAGGGCCGTTTCTCACGTTTCCAATGTTGCTTATGAAGCATGCTTCAGACGCTAGAAGTGCAGGTTTCTTCCTGCAAAAGCTGTGCACGAATTGTCGGGTGGGATGGTTTTGGTCCTGTTATTGTTAACGTAGAAGGAGGTCGTGGTATGGATTTGCTGCAGAGTATGAATGAGGCTGACATTAGCAGCATTTGATTTAGAGGACAGCAATATGAAGGTGATCGATGTTGCGATGAAGTATGGTTACACTTCTCCTGATTCTTTTGCCAGAGCCTTTCATGCCATGCATGGGATCACTCCCTCGGAAGCGAGGAATCATGGTCAATCCTTGAAGGCCTATCCGCCGATGACCTTCCAGTTATCAATAAAGGGAGGAAGGGAGGAACTGAAATGAATTATCGAATCGTCGAGAAGGAATCATTCCGCATTGTCGGCATCGCGAAAAGAGTGCCGCTTATTTATCATGGAGTGAACCCAGAGATTGCCGAGATGTGGAAGAGCTTGAGTATGGAAAAAATCCAGGAACTGAAGGACCTTTCGAATATTGAGCCTTACGGATTAATCAGTGCGTCCACAAATTTTTCCGAGGGCCGGATGGAGGGGAAGGGAGACCTGGATCATTATATTGGCGCTGCGACAACGAAGGAGTGTCCGGGGCATCTAGCTTCACTTGAAGTTGCACCAACCACATGGGCGGTATTTGAAGCAGTCGGCCCATTCCCTGAGACTCTTCAAAATGTCTGGGGGCGGATTTACTCCGAGTGGTTTCCTTCCTCGAGTTATGAACAAGTAGAAGAACCGGAAATTCTGTGGAATGAAAATAAAGATATGGCCTCACCGAAGTATCGGAGTGAAATATGGATTCCGGTTAGACGCAAATAAGGGACTGACTCAAAACGAAGCATAGGGTACGTCCCTATGCTTCCTTTTCATCCTCTTGTTTTTCTTCGTGTTGTTTTCTCCAATTTTTAGGGTTAAAGTACTTTCTGATTTTACCTGCGACTTCTTTTCCGACCATAATCGCTCCAAGCCAGAAGGCAACTTCAGCAAGGACTAAACAGCTTGTGATACTGATAACCTTCATCTTGCTGGAAAGCGGAAGAAAGGGAATGCCAAGTGGAGTCACCCATATAATGAAGGATGAAATAATAAGGAACATGCCGATTTTATATCGTAAAGGTTTTTTATTTGTTGATTCGGTTTGCATGTTAAACCCCCGGAAAGAGTTTTATTTTGATTTTATCACAGTGGGCCTGGATTCACAGGGGATAAATTTTCAGACTCTCAATTACTTATTGACACAGTGCTAGTACATGAATTATATTGTACTTACATTAATTGAATAGTTCTCCTAAAGGGGAGTAGCTTTTACAACAGAGTCGTCATTTCGGAGGTCACGCATCTCCCGGCTTTGTTGGCAACGTTGTCGTTGTTAGCAAGACCTTTGCCTATTTTGGTAAGGGTGTTTTTATGTTTTGTAGACCTTTACCATGTCTGGTAAAGGTCTTTTTCTATGTTCAGGCCGGCCGCAGACGAATTGGAACTTTCAATAATATGAAACTATTGAAAAGGAGCTGATCAAGTGAAAAAGAAAAAGGTGTCTTTTGAGGAATTGCTGAAGGAGAACAGGCGTGAGCTTTTGGAGGATCAGAAGCTGCTTGAAAAAATCGACGAGCGGATTGAATCCAGGCGCTTGGCTCAAAAAAGCGGGAACGCATCTTAATTTTAAAAGGGGGAAAAGTGATTGGAACTGTCGATTTTATTTGAATACGGTTGGGTATTGCTGCTGTTAATCGCTCTTGAAGGATTGCTTGCAGCTGATAATGCATTGGTATTGGCGATTATGGTAAAGCATCTTCCGGAAGAAGAGCGGAAAAAGGCACTATTTTATGGTTTGGCAGGAGCATTTGTTTTTCGCTTTGCTTCATTGTTCATCATTTCTTTCCTGGTCGATGTCTGGCAGGTACAGGCGATTGGGCTCTATACTTGTTGTTCATCGCCATTAACCACATAGTCAGGAAGCTTTATTTCAAGAAAGTAGAGAATGAAAACCATGCTGCTGAGAAAAAGAAATCTGGTTTCTGGGCAACTGTTTTTAAGGTAGAGCTGGCAGATATCGCATTTGCAGTTGATTCAATTCTTGCAGCTGTAGCCCTGGCGATGACGCTCCCGAACACCAATCTGCCAAAGATCGGCGGCATGGATGGCGGCAAGTTCCTTGTCATTTTTGCTGGTGGATTAATCGGATTGATTATCATGCGTTTTGCTGCGAACCTCTTTGTGAAATTGCTCCAATCAAGACCTGGTCTAGAAATCGCCGCTTTTGCGATTGTTGGCTGGGTAGGCGTAAAACTTGCAGTGTTGACGCTTGGGCATAAGGATATCGGAGTCATCTCCTACGAATTCGCCCATTCTGTAGAATGGAAGCTGTTCTTCTATACGGTACTCATTGGGATAGCAGCAGCTGGCTGGTTCATGTCGAAGGAAAAGGGACAGACGCAGAGTGCGTAACCTCGAACATCAGTTTAGGAATTTATTGAGATAAATTAGTCCGAGAGAAGGTTCACTCGTTTTATGAAAACGAGGGACCTTCTCTTTAATATATGGCTTTATTCGTAATCATTGTTGATTAACACAACTTAATCATGGCAGGAATGGCTGTAGAAGGATTTTGTAATGTTTTGATAGAAATATACAAATGCGAAGAGGAGGGGAAGAATATGTTTAAAAAAGGAATGTTATTGATTGTTTGTTGCATTCCAATCATTACAGCTTGTACCGATACAGAAATAGTCAACCAGCTCGAGAGTGAGAAAGAAACATTAACCATGGATCTTGCTGAGAATAAAGCGGAAATTGATAGGTTAAACGAAAAAATATCAGAAATGGAGGGACAACTTGAAACGAATCAAAAAGAAAACGACCTGTTTTCCCAAATGAGTTACCTATCAATGGAGTTTGTAAAAGCACATACTACAGGTGACAAAGAAACCCTGCAGGCTCTGCTGTCTGAAGAACTTATAATGGAGGAAAGGGACAATAATTTATTTGTTAAAAATAACGATAATGTCGAATGGCTGCTATATTCAGCTGATAATCATCAGTTGGATGACTGGGTCATTCAAGGGTTTCAGTATAATCCTGAAAACGATACTTATACTGTCCATATAAGAGAATTTTTCAGTGATGCAAACGGTGAGCCAGTCAGTCCCCCAACATTCTTGAATCTGAAATTCAAATTATACAATGACCAATGGAAAGTTGATGGTTTGGAGTTCGATGTATAAAAGGAAGAAGCATAGCAGAATCATAGGGCACACACCCTATGATTCAATTCTATTCATAAATATAACTGATGACATTCAGTGCCTGGTCAACGGTTTCTACTGTTACGTTCGCTTTATTGGATAGTTCTTTCAATGGATGAATCAAGGATTCTGGACGGACAATGATGGTTGGTTTGTTCATTGTGATCGCAGCGCTGGCATCCATTGCTGTGTTCCATTGTTTGTACTTTTCGCCGAACAGGGCGATGACGATATCCGATTTTTGCATTAATACCTGTGTCCTGAAGTTGTTGATATCAGATGCAGCGTCATCCTTATACACATTGCCTGGCTGCTCTCCGAGGATGTCCTCGCCAATATTGTCCGAGCGATCATGGTCTGTCTGCGGTCCGACAAAGACCAAAGGCAAGTTCATTTCCTTCGCCTTTTTTGCCACCTGTTCGCGCCAATCATCGTGAATCTGCCCTGCCAAATAAACAGTTAATTCCATCGTAACACCCTCCAATTGAATATATTGTATTTCAATCATATAAGACTTTACTGATAATTCAAAGGAATTAGGATGAGGTGAGAATGCGAATGGAGATTTTGGTAAAACATTAAGTGAATACTTGTTCTTGTGCCCCAACTCGATAGATTTGCGGGCTTACGGGAACATAAACAGGATTTATGTGCCCCAACTTGGAGGATTAGCGAGCTAACGGTCACATAATCGATATCTGTAGTATAGGGGATGAAACTGCATGAAAGAAACAAATAGTTCGTTCCTTTGCTTCTACCTAACATAATAATTTCTTATGCCTTTTTATTCAAAACATTAAATTTTCTAATCAATCTCTCGGGAATATAATAAATTCGGGAGGTGTAAGAAAATGGATTATATCATTCTCTTTTTCATTGGGATTTTTGCGACGACGGTTGGAACTCTGGCTGGAGGTGGGGGATTGATCAGTTTGCCAGCGATGCTTGTTCTTGGCATGCCGGTCCATTCTGCGATTGCTGCCAATAAAGTTTCGAATACGATCAGCTCCTTCTCCAGCTTTTACCATCTTTATAAAGAAAAGAAAATCACTTTTAAGGAATCATTTTGGATTATCCCTGTCAGCCTGATTGGCGGAGTCAGCGGCAGCTTCATTGCTGCGAAAATCTCAAGTGATGATATGTATGTAGTGGCGATTGGCTTGCTGATTTTTGCTTTCTTCGCCTCATTCATGGGGAAAGGGAGCATGTCTGGAGATCAGCCATTAAAGCCTTCTGGTAAAAGTATTCCAGGTTTATATGCAATCGGAATTTATGATGGGCTTTTCGGGCCGGGACAAGGGACGCTTATGCTTTATTTGTTTGGTTATTTGAACATCGCCTACATTCGGGCAGTCGGGTATGTCCGTCTTGCCACGTTTTCGAGCTGTTTAGGTGCAGCGATTACCTATATTTCTACCGGGGCTGTTATCTGGCCGCTGACGATTGCCTTGATGCTGGGTTCGGTGACAGGAGCGCAAATTGGCGTCAGGATTGCCAGCAAGCTGAACCCGAATTATGTCAAACCAATTCTGCGGGTGATGACAGTTGCACTTGTCGTACAGATTTTTTTCGAAAAAGTGGTGTAGCAGAATGCCCCCTTATTTTATTGATAAGGGGGTTATTTGCGTAATACCCCACAAGCCATTCCAGTATTTTACTACTATGTTAGAATGAGAATATGGTATTTTGAACCATTTTTAAAAGGGGGAGAGTCATGTCTTCGGAAGTATTATCAATCACCGGCCTGACAAAGTCGTATGGCAGCAACGAGGTGCTGAAAGGGATAGATTTAAAAGTTGATAAAGGTGAAATCATTGGATACATAGGGCCAAATGGTGCGGGTAAAAGTACGACGGTAAAACTGATGCTTGGCCTTGAAGAAGGGTATTCTGGAAAAATTGAGATCTTTGGAGAGGATATTGCGAAGCAGGGTGAAAGCTACAAGCGGAGGATCGGTTATATTCCCGAGACGTCTGAAATGTATGATTCGCTTACGGCCCAGGAATATTTAACGTTCGCTGCCGAGCTGTATGGGATAGATTATGACGATGCGGACAGGAAAGCGAAGCAGCTTTTCGATGTGTTCGGGCTGGCTGAGGTCTATCAATCCCGGATTTCTTCTTTTTCGAAAGGGATGAGGCAGAAGACGCTGATTGTTTCGAGTTTCTTGCATAACCCTGACCTGTTGTTCCTTGATGAGCCGCTGACGGGTCTGGATGCGAATAGCGTGATGGTGTTTAAGGAGATCCTTGCACGTTTCGCTGCTGAAGGGAAGACGATTTTTTATTCGTCCCATATCATGGACGTCGTCGAGAAGATCAGCAACCGGATCGTTTTGCTGCATGGCGGCCATATCGTGGCGAATGGCAGTTTTGAAGAATTGAAGAGTCAGAGCAAAGAGGGATCTCTTGAGAATATCTTCAATCAGATGACCGGATTCCATGAGCATCAGGATCGTGCCTCTGAATTTGTATCCATCGTTAAGGAGGGGTGACGATGGACAATTTTTTCGTTTTAAGGCTGCTGGATGTTTTTAAGCCATTATTTTTAAAAATGGGTGTAGATTATACGACGATGCGGCGAATTCTCCAGGTCAAGCTGACGATGGATCAGCGCCGGAAGCCAACGGTGTTCAACCAGTCAAGGAAAAAGAAGGATAAACCTGAGAAGAATGAATTCTTCAAATCATTGTGGATGTACGGTTTTTTTGGATTGATGCTGATTCCGTTTTTATTTTTGAATAATAATTACCTGTTTGAAGTGTCAATCTTGTTCAGCATCTTCATGTTCATCATCATGACGACGCTGATTTCCGATTTTTCATCGGTCTTGCTCGACTTACGGGATAAAAGTGTCCTTGCTACGAAACCTGTCAACTTGAAAACTGTGAGCATGGCCAAGCTGCTGCATGTGACGATTTACATGCTGTACATTACCCTGGCAACAACGATTATTCCGTTGTTGGTCAGCCTGTTCTTCAAGGGCATCCTGTTCACTTTATTATTCCTTGTCTCATTCGCGCTGGCCGACATTTTTATCATTGCTTTCACAGCGTTGTTATACCTGTTTATTTTGCGCTATTTTGACGGTGAAAAGCTTAAGGATATTATCAATTATGTCCAGATTGCCCTCACTGTCGGGATGATGATTGGCTACCAGGTGGTGGCGCGTTCTTTTGAACTGGTGAATCTCGATTATACAATTGATTTTGCCTGGTGGCAGGTATTGCTACCGCCGATGTGGTTTGGCGGCTTGTTCGATGTGCTGCTTGGGGGAGGCAGAAGCAACGGGAATATGATATTGGCGAGTTTGGCTGTGCTTGGACCGGTCGTATCCATCCTTGTGTATTTGAAGATGATCCCGGACTTCGAACGTAATCTCCAAAAACTCTCGAGCCAGACTGGCAAGAAGAAAACCAGCAATAAGTTGAAGGTTTTCCGTTCCATGCACATGCTGGTTTCCAAAGATGAGCTGCCATTTTTCCGGTTCGCCAGGATCATGATGAAAAATGAGCGCGATTTCAAGCTGAAGGTCTACCCTTCACTTGGGTTTGCCGTGGTGGTTCCGTTCGTGTTTATGTTCAATAGCTACTCGATAATGAGTTTTGAGGAATTCGCTGCCAGTCGGTCCTATTTGAGCATGTATTCAATCATGCTGGTCATCCCCACATCAGTCATCATGCTCGCGCATTCTGGTTCCTATAAAGGTAGCTGGATTTATCAGGTCGCACCGGTAAAAAATCTGGGCTTGATCAATAAAGCGGCATTAAAGGCCTTTTTGTTCCAGCTGTTCTTGCCATTGTTCCTGCTCGTGTCGGTTATGTTCAGCTTTTTGTTTGGCCTGAGGATTTTGGATGACCTGGCTGCGGTATTATTCGCCGCGTTGATTTATACAGCGGTGTGCTTTCTGGCAGGAGGAAAGGAGCTCGCCTTTTCACAGCCGTTCGATGCCGTCCAGCAGAGTGGCGATATCAAAGTGTTTCTGCTTTTCTTCATCATCCCGATCTTTGTGGGACTTCACTTTTTAGCATTGAAATTGCCCTTTGGCGTTGGTGGGTATGCAATTTTGATGTTTGCGGTGAATTGGGGTTTGTGGAGGATGTTGAAGTGAGGTTTGTTTTAGGTTAAAAGCTATTGAAAATGTGGAGAATGGAGAGTGACTGCAAGATGTCGCTCTCTTTTTTTGCGTGTGTTTTCGGTCATTTTAATAATTTATTAATAATTTCATAAGAGCATTTTAGGGATTCGCTGACAGAATAGAGGTTGTGAAAGGGAGGCAATGATCTATGAAAAAAGCGATTGTTGAGATTAAAAATTTAAAGAAAGTGATTGGAGATAAAACGATTATCCATGGGATCAGCATGGATGTTTTTCCGGGTGAGGTATTTGGGTTTCTTGGACCTAACGGGGCAGGCAAAACGACGACGATCCGGATGATGGTCGGGTTGATGGGCATCACTGAGGGCGAGGTACTGATCAATGGTTTCAGTATCGAAAAGAACTTTGAGAAGGCGATTTCGCATGTTGGCGGAATCATTGAAAATCCGGAGATGTACAAGTTCCTCTCAGGTTACGATAATTTACTTCAATATGCGCGGATGCTGCCGGATCCTGTGAAAAAAGAAAGAATCGATGAAATCGTGAAGCTTGTCGGGCTTGAGAAACGAATTCAAGAAAAAGTTAAGGGCTATTCATTGGGGATGAGGCAAAGGCTGGGACTGGCGCAGGCTTTATTGCATTCGCCTGCTTTATTGATTCTCGATGAGCCGACAAACGGCCTGGATCCTGCCGGTATCAGGGAGATTCGCACTTACATCCGCAAGGTCGCACATGAAGAAGGGATTGCCGTTTTTGTATCCAGTCACATGCTTTCGGAAATGCAGATGATGTGTGACCGGATTGGGATTATCCAGGATGGTCGTCTGGTCAGCGTGGAAACGGTGGGAGACTTTGTCGGGGAAAAAGTAAGTACGGCAATTGAAATTGAGCCGATCGAAAAAGCCAGGGAGTTTATTGAGCAAACGTTCCCTGAACTCAATCCAAAGGTAAATGGAGCTAAGATGTTTGTTTCAGCCAGCCGTGAGAAGGTTCCATCACTGGTTAAGGTGCTGGCGGAAAATGATTTCGAGATTTATCAGGTTTCTTCTGAAAATAGTACGTTGGAGGAAAAATTCCTGGAAATGACGGAGGGGAAGTAAATGAGCCATTTTTTAGACTGATTCATAATGAGAATATAAAAATCTATAAACGTATGGGAACATGGGTGATGATTGGAATCCTGGTTTTTGTCGTTGCCCTCGTTGGCATTTTTACAAAGTTTGTATTAGACCCTGACAGTAATGCTGACTGGAAAGCACAGCTGACCACTGAAAATACTCAATTGACAGAGAGCCTGGAATCAGCGCCGATGCTTGAAGCACAAAAGCGTTTGTTGCAGGAAAGGATTGCCTTAAATGAATACCGGATCGAACATGATCTTGCGCCAATTGAACGGGATTCACTCTGGGGCTATATGGTTGATGCGACGACATTCACCGGGATTGCGGCCTTGTTTACGATTGTCATTGCTGCGGGGATGGTAGCAAGTGAATTTTCCTGGGGGACAGTGAAACTGCTGCTGATTCGCCCAGTGAGCAGAACGAAGGTCCTTCTTGCCAAATATGCTTCGACTTTGTTGTTCGCACTTTTGATGCTCGTTTTATTATTCAGCACTTCTTTCCTGTTTGGAATGATCTTTTTCGGCTTCAGCGGGGCGGAAACTCCGTATCTTTCTTATAGCAATGGCAGGGTTATCGAGCAGAATATGGTCACACATATTATTGAGCTGTTTGGATTCAGGAGCATTGATTTGATTATGATGGTTACTCTGGCTTTCATGATATCGACTGTATTCCGCAGCAGTTCACTCGCCATCGGAATTTCTTTGTTCCTGATGTTCACGGGCCCGCAGATCGTCCAGCTTTTAAGCCAGTACGATTGGGTGAAATACATCCTGTTTGCGAACACGGATTTACAACAGTACACGACGGGGACACCGCTCGTTGAAGGAATGACAATGACATTCTCCATTGTGATGCTGTTGATTTACTTTGCGTTCTTTGCATTTCTATCACTGTTCATTTTTAACAAGCGTGACGTTGCAGCTTAAGCAGGACTATGTTATGAAAGAGGAAACCGCATTTTGTGGTTTCCTTTATTTTTAAAAATAGGACGGTACCTATCATGGAAGAAGATTTGATTTTAATTGTGGAAGATGAACGTGAAATTGCCGAGCTTGTCCGTGATTATCTGGAAGCTGAGGGATACCGCAGTGTTCTGGCCTTTGACGGGCTTGACGGATTGAATCAATTTATTGAACATCGGCCCACGGTGGCAGTGCTCGATGTCATGCTGCCAAAAATGGACGGAATAGAACTTTGCCGGAGGATCAGGCTGAGTCTAATATTCCGATCATCATCATGAGCGCGAAGAAGAGCGATACCGACAAGATTATCGGTCTAGGGATTGGGGCAGATGATTATGTCACCAAACCGTTCAGTCCGGGAGAGCTTGTTGCCCGGATCAAGGCGCAGCTTAGGCGATTCAAACATCTGTCTGTCCAGAAGGAGCCCGAAAGTATAATCAGGTTCCCAGGACTTGAGATTAATTTAAAAGAATATACCGTTCATGGAGACGGAAGGGTTGTCGAGCTTTCAGCAAAGGAATTCCAGCTGCTCGCATTCATGGCAGCCAATAAAGGCCAGGTATTCACAAAAGAACAGCTGCTGGAAAACGTTTGGGGCTATCAGCATGTCGGTGATACGAACACAATCACCGTTTATGTGAGGAAGCTTCGCGAAAAAATTGAAACGAACCCTTCAGAACCGCGGTTTATCAAGACTGTCTGGGGAATCGGTTATAAATTTGATGGTGGAAGCCAATGAGGTGGGGGTTGAAACCGCGGTTAGTCCTCGCTTTTATCAGCATTATCATTGTGCCGATTGCGGCAGCGATTTTGTTCATGACCTTTTATTCAGCCGGTATGGAAGAGCAGGCAGGCAATGAGGATGAATTGGGTATTCTCTTGTCTGAGGTCAAAAGAACAGTTGATGAGAATGCAGGGTATCTTGCAGAACCAGATCTTTTTTACGAAAAGGCAAGGCCGCTTCTGGAAAAATATGATATTGAGCTGATCGTTTTTTCTGCTGAAGAAGATACGGTATTTAATTCTGCAGCCCATCAAGGAAGTGGCGAAGCATCCATATGGCCGGATAGGCTCGGGAAATTCAATGTGGACATACTGACCGAGGAACATGGCGAGTTGTCAGCGGAAATCCAGGCTAATTCTCTCTCCGCACCTCCATTTAGTCAGTTCAAAGAAATGATTTATGCCATCCTCGGAGCGATTGCGATTGGCCTGATGGTACTGCTTGCGCTGATTTTAATATGGACATGGTATATTTCCAAGACGATCCTTCTGCCTCTGAAGGAAATATATCATGCGACAGAGGAAGTGGTTGAAGGGAATCTGGATTATCCGATCAGGTATGGAAAAAAGGATGAAATCGGCCGGTTTATCCAGGGATTCAACTTGATGCGTGACCACTTGAAAAAGTCAATTGAGCAGCAGCAGCAATATGAACGGGCACGAAAGCAACTGATCGCCAGCATTTCCCATGACTTAAGGACACCGCTCGCTCGATAAAGGGCTATGTGGAAGGATTGGGAGACGGAATTGCCAAGAATGAGGAGATGCAGAAGAAATATTATTCAGTCATCAAATCAAAGACAGACCAGCTGGATAGATTGATCGAAGACCTGTTTGAGTTCTCCAAGTTTGAGCTCGAGCAGCTTTCAATTGATAAGAATCTTGTGAACAGCCGCGAGTTTTTCCAGGAGGTCTTTCATAGTGCGCAATTGGACTATCAGCGGGTAGATTTCGTGCTTGCTGATCCGCTGCCGTCTGTCAGTTTAAAAATTGATAGCGGTAGGGTCAGGCAGGTAATGGCGAACTTGATTGATAATGCGGTGAAGTACGGTGGAACGAAACTGGTCATGAAAATCGAGAAACAGGGCGGTTTTGTCGAGGTAAGCATAAGGGATAATGGACAAGGAATCACAGAAGAAGATCTGCCATACATCTTCAATCCATTTTACCGCGGCGAAAAATCCCGATCCAGGGAATCCGGCGGTACCGGGCTCGGGCTTGCGATCGTAAAATATATCGTCGAAGCGCACGGTGGCGAGATCCGGGCTGTAAGCGAGTCGGGCAAAGGGAGCGAGTTTACTTTTACATTGCCTTTATATTTGAAGCATGGTAAATAAGAGAAGCAGGCAGCAAATTTACTTAAGATTGCCTTTATATCTGAGACAGGAGTGAAGCATGGAACGTACTCTGTGCTTCTTTTTTGTATACACGCTTACACGGTTTTTGTACAAAATCCGGTGTTCATCCGATGTTTACGCGCATACATATATAGTTAACAGCATTTTAATGTACAGCGAGGTGATGACATCATGTTTTCTGTTACGGGAATGCAGGGTTTTGAATTGTTTTCTGCCGAGCATTTGATTACTCTGGGGATTTTCTTTGCGGTTTGTCTGGGATTGGTGCGATTCAGAAACCAAATCAGGCCGCATAAGAATGTTTTGAAATGGATCATATTTTGGACTCTGGTGGCATGCCAGGTTTCTCATCAGCTGTGGCTCATCCTGACCGGGCAATGGCAAATCGGTGACCTTCCTTTACACATGTGTTCGCTCAGCTCCTTCCTGGCGATATATTTGTTTTTAAGAAAGAGTGTGAAAGGATTTTATGTACTCTACTTCATTGGCACCTTGCCGGCAGTTTTAGCATGGTTACACCTGAAATGTCTTACACCTTTCCTCATTTCGACTATATTGAATACTTCCTCAACCACTCAGCCATTCCGATTGCCGCATTGTATTTCATCCTTTTTGAAGACTACAGAGTTCCCCGTAAAGCCATTCTTTTCACTTATGTTGTCGTGAACATAATTGCCGTTCCAATCTTCATTTTCAATTTCCTGTTCGATACGAACTTCTTCTATTTGGCGAGTCCGACAGAAGCGAAAACCATCCTATCCTTCTTTGGCAGCGGCATCATGTATTATCTGAATCTAGAAGTTGCGGCACTGATCGTATTTAGCATCACATATGTCCCGATGTGGCAGCTGATTAAGAGAGAGAACCGAAGACGGCTGGTTGGGATGTATCATAAGTAGATTTGTTCAAGGTGCATCTTTGCAAAATTGTTCAAATGTCAGAATAGCAGTTGATGGGACTTATTACGGTGTCTTGAGCCTTGCTTACAGTCTACTGAAGTGTGGATTCAGGTTAAGTAAGCGTGGGTACTGCCAATGGTGAAAAAAGAGAGCGGCGATAGGCCGCTTTCTTTGTCGTTTGGAAGCTTCATTCTGTCTGGGTTGAAGCTTTTAGGATTCTGTATCTTCTTTTTTTCGTAATAAAAATATGAAACTAGCAATTAATATGACATTATAAATAATAGATGCCATTTTTGCCCCCCCTTAAGCCCTCATGTCAGTCAGCCAAGCAAAGCAAGCCGAATAATCATTGATTATATTTAACATAAAATTCCAATAATTCTTTCGTGATTATGTTAAAAAATTTAATCAAACGTTTGATCAAATGAAAAAACCATCCTCTTTTTAAAAGAGTGATGGTTTGAGATGTTTAGTGATTGATTTCCCGGATTGCCTTTTGGGTATAAACCGGCTCTGGGTCTTGCCGTTCCTGCAATCGCGCGGGCAGGGTCTGGATCGAATGGACGACTGTATCCAGCTTTGCTTCGATTCGGTGAAGCAAGTACAGTGTCACGACGATCGGGAACCCAACATCGCTGATGAACGGAATCAGCTGCTCCATGTGCGTTTCCTCCTTCCTGGGATTTTTAAAACAAGAGCCGGTCTCTAGAAGAAGACCGGCTCACTTTCATTAGATTAGTTCGTATTCGGTTATATTGCGTTCGACTACGCGTGCGCTGTGAACGGAAACAAGGGTTCCATTCGTTGGCAGGAATGCGTTGGAAGCGATAATTTGCTCCATTGCCAGCTTGACTGCTGCTGGATCAACTGGTTCCGTGGGGTTATCAACCGTTAGCTTGGCGTATTTGCCAAGAGCCGTAGCGAATTGCAACTCAAGTGTTTTAGCCATGTTTTTCACCTCCTATAGAATTAGTAGCTTGCCAGATTAGATGATATCGAAGCTGTCGTTACGCTCCACAGAGCTTAACAAGTTCGCGCTAAGGCCGCCAAGAGCCACAGCCGCCTGCTGAACCTGGTCAGCAGTAGCTTCCTTTCTCACATAGCGGTAAGTCTTAGCCTTGAAGATCGGCTCGCCTTTCTCATCAACACCGGCCTCAAACATCAGCCTGATATTAGAATCCTTCAACATCGCCATTGCCATTTGCCTCACCTCCTTTCACCTTCTATATACAGGCGGGGAGGGGAAAAGGACAGGGTGGGAGAAAATATTTAATCAAGTGGGCCGCCAAATGTGCTCTATCGGACAAACTGCGCGGGCAAGAAGGGAAAATTGTCCGATAGAAATTATCTTTCTGACGCATTTGTTCTGTGGATGGGCATGCAAATAAAACATAAGCATTCCCCGTCATGACGAGGAATGCTTATGGAAATTACAATATCGCTTCAGCTATCAGCTTATCAAACTTACGAATATCTACACCTTTCTTCAGGTTTACCTTAATATGGCCGGCCCTGGTCCATAATTCGACCTCGGCGTTAACATCAAACAAGCTGCCGGCATTCTCGGTGGACCACATATTGATGGATGAGTAAGGAAGGGAGTAAATCTCCACTTTTTTGCCAGTGAGACCCTGTGCGTCCCGGACAATCAGTCGTTTATTAGTGAAAATCGCGCTGTCACGAACGGTTTTATAAGCGGCGATCGCCTTTTCACCTTCTACTAACAGTTCATTCACATCATTTGGAATCGGGCATTCAGAGATAAACGTCCACGCTAAAATCGCTTGTGTTGCAACCATCTTCATAACCTCCCAATATACTATTTCTCATCTGATATTCTGTATATAATTGGGAATACCTGCCGAACAATCTAAATCTTTTTCTTTTTTCAGGGTCTTATAAAGGAAATGATAAAGATGGTGAAGGAGAAAAAAGCAACAGCCGTGGGGCTGTTGCCTAGTGTCGGTTTAGGACAATATCCGTTTTTCTCCTTCAAGCGCCTGAATCGGGTTGATGTTTTGTGTGAATTCAAGGGTACCGATATATTGATTATCCTCATCCCGGACTGCAAAGTAACGGATGTACACAAATTTGTCGCGGACCTTGATCCAGAAGTCTTCGGTGTCTTTTTTGCCAGCTTTGAAGTCGCGCAGCAAATCCTCGACGACATGGACGCTTCTCGGCGGGTGGCAATTCTGGACAGTGCGGCCAATGACTGCCTTTGTGCGCGCGAAGATCCTTCTTTTCCGTGTGAAAAATAGCGAACGACATCGTCCTGATCAATGAAAGTAATATCAACAGGCAGATGATTCAGCAGCAATTCTAGCTGCTTCAATGACAGGATGCCTGTCTCCATTTTAATATAGCCTTCCGAAATCGCATCAGCATCAAGTGGATTCCGCGCAGGCTTCCATTCCTGGGCAGGTGCTGTCAGACAGTAACCGATCTCGTCGCTTTCATGGGCTATTTTTACCCATTCATCTTCCGTAAAATTCTGCAAGGCCATCGGGAAGAGGATGTTTTCCTCCCTGTAAATCATGTCGCTCACTTCTCTGAGGACAAACTGCACCTCTTCAATGACGCCATTTTTATCGCCATCATAATTTGCCAGCTTTTTCTTAGCCAGCTTGATTCCGTCGCGGATGAAATCATCGATGCGCCACATATTCGTCGTCGGTCCGTAAATCCCGTACTTTTCAAGGTAAGGAAAGATCAAGTTTTCCTTGCGGCTGTAGTGCTTGTCAATGTCATAAAGCAGGTTGCAATCTTCTAGCAAAAGGTTGATATTTTCAGCGCTGTCTTCCATAGCAAACTGTTCAAGGTGAACGCGAAGCCTATTTTGTAAAAGCTGTTCAATCTCACGGTTTTCCAGTTCGAATGTATGGACCGGATGTCCAGGCTGGTTTTCAGGTCCGTACACTGAGTCTTTCTCCTCGATTGCTCCTTTAAAAAGGTCGGCGTGTGCTGCATAAATACGCTGCATTTCCGTAACGGATATATCGCCTTCAATCAGCTCGACATGCTGTAGGCCGGCTATTTCTTCGATGGTTATTTTTCCAATAAAAGCATCAAAGTGAGCCTTGACCTCATTCACGTTTTTCCCATCATGCAGATCTTTGAAGAGCTGCTTTAAAGTTGCCTTTCGCCTTGCTGGATCCATTGCTTTCAATTCACGGTTATTTATCATTTCACTCATGATTATATTTCCTCCTAGAGTGTGTATAGGTTATAACTGATAATGTTTCTCATGCTAAAAATAACACTTATCCAAACACAAAGAAGTGATACAAATCATTCCTTGGCGTTTTTTTAAAAGAAATTCATTGTTATGATGGAACGAGCAAAAAATAGAGAGGGGAATGACGAAATGACCTGACGGGAATATCTTTTGTCTTATGAAGTGCTGAAAAATCTGGGAATCTCCATAGGAATCTTCTTCTTATTCCTTTTGTTCAGGAAGCTTTTCACAAAATATGTGTTCAGGCTGATGTTAAAGCTGGGCCAGAAAACGCCGACTGAGCTTTTCACCAGTATGACCGTGGCATTTGAGCAGCCGATCCGATGGTTGTTTATCATTATAGGAATCTATGTGGCTGCGGATTATTTTCCGTTCATGGAGCAATCGAGTCCGCTATTTTTAAAGATTATCAGAGCTTCAATCATCATGCTGATTGCATGGGGGCTATACAACCTATCTTCGGGTTCATCGCTATTATTTATGAAAATTAATGATCGTTTTAATATGGAGATCGACCAGATTTTGATTCTGTTTTTTTCGAAGGCGATTCGGTTTATCATTGTCGCCATCAGCCTCAGTATTATTGCGCAGGTATTTGAATATGATGTAAATGGATTTATTGCTGGCCTTGGATTGTGCGGCTTGGCGTTCGCGCTGGCTGCAAAGGACGCAATCGGGAATCTGTTCGGCGGGATCATCATTATTACCGAAAAACCATTTACGATAGGTGATTGGATCAAGACGCCGAGTGTCGAGGGGACGGTTGAGGATATTTCCTTCAGAAGCACGAGAGTCCGCACCTTCGCTCAGGCCGTTGTCACGGTTCCGAATGCAATTTCAGCAAATGAATCAATCACAAATTGGAGCAAGATGGGGAAAAGACAAATTACCTTCAAACTTGGTGTTACATATGACACGCCGAGAATGAAGCTGCAAAATACGATCCACAGGATTGAAGAAATGTTGAGGTCAAACGATGACATCCATCCGGATACGATTTTTGTTAAGTTTGATGAGTACAATGACAGCAGCCTCGATATCTTCCTTTATTTCTTCACGAAAACGACAGTCTGGGCGGAATACCTGTCAGTGAAGGAAGAAATCAATTTCGCGATCATGGAAATCCTCGAAGAAGAAGGCGTATCCGTTGCGTTTCCAAGCCGGACACTTTATGTGGATACACAGGGAGAGACTGCTGGGAGGGTTGCGGAGTCTATATAGCAGAAAAAGAGAAGCCTGGGAAAAATCCCAGGCTTCTCTATATTATTAAGCTGCTTCCGACTCTTTTGAGTGGACTTGTTTCATAAATTCATTTACATCAGATGGTACTTTGCGGTCGAGCTTTGAGACGATGTAGACAGACAGGAATCCGATTGGCACGGTGATGATTCCTGGTACGTTGAACTGCAGGAACTCTGGCAGTGTCGTTTTGAAGAAAATCATGTACATGGAAGCAACGAGACCGAGTACCAGGCCGGCGATGGCTCCTTTCTCCGTCATTCCTCTCCACCAGATCCCAAGGATGAAGATTGGTGTGAACGTACTGGCCGCCACGGTGAATGCCAGTGCAACAAGGTGGCCGATGGAGGCTTCCTTTACCATCAGACCAAGGATTCCATATAAAACACCAAGTACGATAATAGAGGCTTTTCCAGCGATTACGCGCTCTTTTTCAGTAATGTTTTTACGGAAGAAGGTTGCGTACAAATCATGTGCAAGTGCACCAGAGCTTGCGATGAACAGCCCGGAAAGGTTCGAGAACACGGCTGCGAATGCGCCGGCGATGACAAGGCCAAGCAGCCATTCTCCGCCAAGGGCCTGTGCTGTTGACGGAACAACCATGTTATTCCCGCCGGCAATCAGATCTTTCACAACAGCCGGATCAGCGTTGCCAGTCAAGAAGATTGAGCGTCCGACAACTCCAAGATAAACAGCGAACAGGAAGAATGCGCTTGCGATTCCGATCGCCATCAGGGCGGATCTGCGGGCTGCTTTCGCGCTTGGGTTTGTGTAGAAGCGCAACAGGATATGCGGAAGCCCGATTGTACCGAGTGAAAGCCCGATTGTCATTGATATCGTCTGCCAGAAGGACGGGAAGTAGTTGCCTGTTCCTGTCCAGACCGAACCGTCGAACGGAATGTCTTTTCCATCAGCAGTGAAGCTTGATGTACCTGTGATTGTTCCTTTGAATTCATTAATTGATGCCAGGATATCCTGATAATGAAGTCCGCCCCAGATGGCCGCGCCGACCATAAGGAGGAACGCGCCAAGGCGAATCCATAGTTCAAGCGCCTGGTTGAGGGTAGTACCCTTCATGCCGCCGATTCCTACATAGAAAATCATCACGGAGCATGTAAAAATGATTCCGAATTCATAGCTGGTGCCAAAAAACATGCTTAGAATTTGAGCAGCGCCAAGCAGCTGAGGGGCTGCATAGAAACCGGAAATAGCGAGAACGACAGCAACGGCTGCAAGGCGGGCGCGCCGGCTGTGGAACCGGTAGGCCAAAAAGTCTGCGACTGTATAGGCTCCGAACTTGCGAAGCGGTCCAGCGACGAAAATCGCCAGGAGTGTCAAGCCAATCGAGAAGCAAAATGCATAGTAAGCACCGTCATAGCCAAGCTGATAGGTCAGGCCGGCAATCCCAAGGAAGGTGGCTGCGCTCAAATAGTCGCCGCCAATTGCCGAGCCGTTGGTGAACCAGCCGAAGCTGCGTCCCCCGACGAAGTAGTCAGAAGCTGTCGCGTTTCTTTTTGTAAGATAGGTGATATAGACAATGGTTCCCATCAGGATCAATGTTAACAGGAATTTCGGCTCAAGGAATGTCGACATCAGCCAATCCTCCTTCCGTCAGCAGGACTCGAAGATTGCTCGGCTCCACTTTTCTTCAGACGCTTTTCATATAAAGTCGTATGGATTAAGGCGATGACGAACGCCATCGCCATCGCGACAATGCTTGTGAAGAACCAGCTGTAGGTCATGCCGCCCCACATCCGGGAAAACATGAACTCTCCGGCATACCAGTTCAAAATAGGAATGGAAAGAATGAATACATAATAAAAGAGCGTAAGTTTAATGCCAGTACTGAATTCACTTTTCATGATTTGCTTTGTTTCCGGATCAAGCGGCTCTAGCTCGCTGACGTCAATTGTATCAGCCGCTACATAATTATACTCCCGATACTCCCCTGCCAATTATGATTCCCCCTAGTTAATATTTTGGCTTTCCCGTTATCAAGATTTCCCTCCTTTATGCAAGCCATGATATGATTAAATTGATTGTACGATAGAGAATTGTCCAATACCTTACAATAAATTATCAGAAATATACAAATATTTAATATAATTTAAATTTTTATTCACTGTTGTGAATATTAAAAGGGGGTGGTTTGGTTGCATTCCATCTGGCTTGCGGTGGAGGATGAAGAGGAGTATGAGAAGCTGGCTGCATGGATACTGGAAGAGTGCCAGGAGAATTGTAAGCTAGTAGACGAAGAGAGTGATATACATATCGCGATCATAGAGGTGAACAAATGGCATGATTGGGTAAAAATACACCGGTTCCGCAAACGGAATAAAGGCTGCCGGATCATTCCGCTGCTGGACCCGTCACTTTTGCACACCTCTCCGCTGGCAATCGAGTTCAAACTGACATACCTGCTGGTAAAATCGGTGAAACAACGGATTTTTTTACGTACATTGAAACGCGCGATCGATGAGATTGAGAGTGAGAATGCCAGATTCACAGAAACCGAGGAAGTATTCCATCATTTCCATACAGAGCAAGCTCTCGGAAGTAATACCTTGCCTTTTAAGGAAGCTTTTTTACGGAAATTGCTGTCAGGGGATGTGAAGACAGAGGAGGAGCTGCTGCAATCCCGCTTTTTCCTGCCGGGAGAAGCTGTTCCGAATGTGGTCTGTTTTATCCAGGGGTTCGTACGCTGTCCGGCTAAACGAATGCAAGAGGGCTGGCAGGCGTCGATGGTCATCCAGGAGTTTTTGAAAAAGCAGTTTGAAGGATATCAGCTCACCTTCCTGTCCTACAGGAAACACCTGCTCATGCTGCTCCAATTGCCGTCGGAGTATGTTTCATTGAAGCATTGGAAAGAGGGGGAAGGGCACATACTTGAGGCGATTGAGTCTTTGGAAAATGAATACGGTATTCAGCTTTATATCGGTGTAGGCTCGGTATATCGTGAGCCGCTGCTGCTGCACCATTCATATAAAGAAGCTTGTAAAGCAAGGCGGACATCGCCATACGAAAGACTTCAGCTCCGTTATTTTGAGGAAATCACGATGGACATGCAAATCCAAAAGTGTGTCGAGTATATTTCCCAGTACTGTACGGAGGACTTGTCAATCAAGCAGGTTGCCGACCAGATCAATCTGAGCGTGCCATACTTCAGCCGCATCTTTAAACAAGAAACCGGACGCAGCTTTGTCGAGTATGTCACCTTCGTCCGTATGCAGCGCGGTGTCTGGCTTTTGCGCCATACCGACCACACAGTAGAAGCCATCGCAGAAGAACTGGGATACAACACCCCCAACTATTTCAGCGGGACCTTCAAAAAATATGTTGGTCTGTCACCAAGGGACTACAGGGCTACTGAAGAGATCATTTTTGTTTAGGGAGAGCCAGGACAATAAGTGAAAACTAGAAAAGGAGGTCCAGCCATGCCGGCGGACCTCCTTTTTGTTTTTTATGCCATATGCACTAGCG
>NZ_BAUW01000023.1 GCF_000517385.1 Mesobacillus boroniphilus JCM 21738
CTTGCGCTTTTTGTTCTTATGCGCTGGATTGAATGTTAAGAACAATGAACATAGTAAAACATGCTTGATATCCGTGAGCAGAAGCTGTGTACTTGTACACAGCTTTTTCTTTTGGAGGGGAATGCCTGCAGCCATGTCTGCGAGGTATTTTTAGAAGCCGCTGTGGACTTGTTCCATTGCGGTTTTTTCTATTTAAAGGATGAGTAAAAATTGAACGAACAAACGTTTATGGTTCAAGGTTACGATAAAATTAAGGAAGACATCGCCGGCTTTGCTTTGACTGAATCAGGGCGAATAAAAGCAAGGGAAATGCAGCCATCCATCAATATGCAACAAATTACATCATGGCAGGAGGAAGTCTCTGAAGCGATTGAAATTCTTAAACTGCGGAGATACAAAGATGTATCCGCAATGGCCAAATTGATGATTATGCAACAAGGGAACTATTGAAGGTTCGGAAACAGATTGGAATACAGGAAGATCGTTTAAAAGAGAAACTCAACCAGTTGCTGAAATCTGCAAAAATAAAACCATTCCTCCAAGAAGCTGTAATCAGCCAAAGAAACGGCAGGTATTTGATACTATCCTGTTTTTGTTATTGTATTTATTGCAAGGAGAGCCTTTTTGAAAAGGGCTCTTTTTCGCAATAATGATTGTTTGGATTGAAACATTTTTCTTGGCATTTAAAGGATTTCCCCTATATGTCCTTATGATTAGCAGTCCGATTTTAATTGAAACGCTTTACGTAAGGGATGAAAACGCTTCGAAAATAGACATAAACAGTTCATCGTGTTTACTATTAACAAACCTGGATTTCAGGTTTAAGATTAATCTAACAGCAATAATGTGATTTAATTCGCAAATAGAGGAGTCTTAAAAATGAGTGAACAGCCAATGGAAGTAGCGATCGCCACAGCTTTAAAAAAGAAAAAGTATCTCAGGGAGTCAAAAGCAAAGTACCTGCTGCGGGCAGCGCTTGCTGGTGTTTATATCGGATTTGGCATCATGGTGTCATACCGGCTGGGAGAATATTTCTATGATTCCCATTCAGCTGCGACACCTATCGCTAGCTCGATCTTTTTCGGCTTGGCTCTTGTCCTGATTTTGTACGGGGGAGGAGAATTATTTACAAGCAACACTATGATGATGACAATCAGTTCATTAAAAAAAGCAACGACGTGGAAGGATACCATTGAAAATTGGATAGCGTGTTATTCAGGGAATTTGTTGGGAGCCGTATTCTTTGGAATCTTAATTATGATGTCTGGCATTTTTATATCGCCAGAAAAATCACAATATATGATGGAAACTGTCAGTATGAAAATGAACACACCTGCTTATCAATTGTTTTTTCGTGCAATCCTTTGTAATTGGCTTGTATGCCTTGCTGTGTGGGTTCCGTTCAATATAAAAGGTGATGGAGCAAAAATTGGAGTATTGATGCTTCTGGTTTTTGCTTTTGTAGTTTCAGGATTCGAGCATAGTGTTGCCAACATGGTCCTCTTTTCGATCGCACTATTTGTTCCCCATCCTGAAACTGTCAGCATTGCCGGAAGTGTATTCAATCTAGTGCCTGTTACACTGGGAAATATAATAGGCGGAGGCTTTTTGTTGGCACTCTATATGTCTACCTGAATGCCAAAGGGGCAGTGGGTGAAAAGAACAAAACGACAGCCCAATCAGTGTATGGACAAAATGCTCTTAAGCGAATGTAGCAATTAAAAAATCCACGGAGGGTTCCGTGGATTTTTAGTTATCTCTATAAAGGCATTGTTTATTCTTAAAAATATATAAATTTGATTTAATTAGGAGGCAGGCTCTGTTCAAGTGGGATTAGAATTTTAATTGCGTAATCTTTAGCTTACGAAAAGAGCTTATGCACATGTTCCTCCTGTCACCCTTTAAAGGAATTCAAGATCCATTCCCCGACAACTCCTCCTAAATAAACCCCAACAATCCCTAGGACACCTGCAAGAACTGGAGGTGCTGGAAGAGGAAGCTTCAGGAATTTAAAAAGGACACCAACAATAATACCAGCAACTAAGCTCAAAATGATTTCTCTCATGTTTTCACCGCCTCATATGGCAAGATGGTAATGAATTATTAGTGAGCAGACGTCCGATCACCTTTTGGCAACATTATTTTATCATGACCTGCTTAAATTGAAAACGCTTTATTTATCCTTTTATAATGCATTAAATGAAATGATCTATTCTTATATTAAAATAGTGGTAAAATATAGCTCTATAATTCGTCAGTACGGAGGATGTAAATGGACAAGCACGTCAAGCGCAACATCTTTACTTTGCAAGGTTTTTATCTTTTTGTGTTTTTTGGCATAGGTAGTTTATTCCCACTGTTAAGTGTTTACTTAAGCGAAGTTGAAAATTTAAATGGATATCAGGTTGGCATAATCCTGTCCATTGGTCCAGTGATCATGATCTTCTTCCAGCCGTTTTGGGGAATGGTGGCCGACATGAAAAGTTCCCATAATATGCTGCTAACTTTAACAACGTTGATAACAGGGATCGCTGCTTTGGGTTATTTGTTCTTCGAGGGCTTTTCAGAGTTCATTATTATAGCGACGGTTCTCGCGATTTTTCAAAGTGCGATCATTCCTTTATCAGATAGTATTTCCTTAAAGTATACTAGCAAGGCCGGAGTCAATTATGGTAATGTTCGATTATTTGGATCCCTTGGTTTTGGACTGGCGGTTTTTGTTATGGGCCGATTATCCGAATGGAACCCGCAAGTAATATTCTACGCATTTTTCCTGACATTATTGGTTTCCGCAATATTTTCGATGAAAATGCCTAAAGAGTCTTCAGGGCGGCCAAGTGGTCTTTTCGCAGGAGTGAAGGACTTGGTTAAGATGAAGAAATTCCTTATTTTCCTTGGAGTCACATTCATGGTTTTTGGCCCTAACCTGGCCAATAACTTTTACTTCAGTCTGTTTGTGGAGGACCGGGGCGGCACTTATACAGGCATTGGTATTGCCTTCCTTATCGCTGTGTTATCTGAAATTCCATTCATGAGGGTTGCCGGAAGCTGGATCAGTAAATTAGGGCTGCTCCAGGTCGCCTTCATTGCAGCACTTGTATCATTAATTAGATGGATTTTTTATTTTACAGAGCCTGCTTTATCTCTTGTTTACGCCTCAGCTGTTATTCAGGGTTTTTCACTCGGATTGTTCATTCCGGCAGGTTTGCAGTATATTCGGGATATCACGCCATTGCATATTACGGCTACGGCAGTAACCATTTATTCAGCGTTTGGCAACGGATTAGGCAACTGGTTTTTCACGTTCTTCGGGGGCATCATATTTGAGGAATATAGTATTTATGGGGTATACATATTTTTTGCTGCACTGACATTAATCGGCGTATTGCTTACAGTCTGGTTGATGCAGGATGATAAGAAAACCTCTTTTGAAAAAGGTTATTAGTGAAGTATATATGGAAAATGACGAGTTACAATTATTTACAGCCAAAAAAACTCTTCTTACTTGAAGGTTTTTCAATAAAACAGAAAAGAAGTATGTTTTAGTCTTTATTTCAAAAAAAAATTTAAGTACGAAAGGAGGGTCTTATATGAAAGAGACTAAAGGGAAAAATCTTGAACTTGCGGGGCGTATGTACGATACATCGGATTATCAAAGAAATGACTAACTTTCAAATGGGCTTGCAATGACCCATGAACAAGCTAGCGACAGTTATGTAGAAGGGCAGGGCGGCAAGATTGAGCGCTCGCCGGGAGCGGAAGATGAATTGAATAACAGAGGTTATCAGTAAGCAGGAAATGAGGGGTACAAGTGTCACATAAAGGTGAATTTCAATCGAATGGTGATTAATACAAAATGCCAAACGCTTTAAAACAAAAGAAAAAGTTTAACAAACTTATTGTATTCCTTTTCTGTGAAATTTCTAAGGTCCATTCTGTAGGAAGGCTGCAACCGAGTTTCATTGGGATTCAAGGCGGGCTCAATTTCTAATTGGAGCAATCTGGTCACCTCTCAAATTTATATTGCTTAATAAATTCGTTTCATATTAATAAAACCCTTTAATTTTTCTAAAGTTGCAAAAATAAAAGCACACCCTGGATGGATGTGCTTCTGGAATGAGGATTTGCCGATTTAAAGCTTTCCACGTCGTATCACTTTGTTAGGGGTAAGGATGCCTTTCTTTAGATAGACAAATCCTCCTTCAAGTGCAGAGCCAATGACGAACTTAGAAGATGCTGATAAAACTTTCATCTTCATCCCTCCTAATGGTAATTGGCTTGCGTTCTATTTTTCCCCTTGTAAAACGCTCTTAAAACTTTGGGAAAGGTAAGGGGTTACTATGAGTTATAAGGATCCATTGCTTCAAAATAAGCTTTTTCAGCTGCATCTTGTGTAGCAAATAGAGCATCATCGTCTTCTATTACATGTAAGGTTTCGTTCAGGAATAGGGCGTACTGATTAGGATCTTTTGGATGTGGAACAATTTCACCAGCTTTAATGTTTGAAACAGAAGGTACATGAGGGTTCCGATAAATTACGAACACTTCATCACCAAATTTCAAATTTTTCGGATCGAGTAAATCCAAGTTTAATACCTCTCTTCGTTAATTTTTAAGCATTGGTTGCATTATAGGTCGGTGACAAACCTTTAATCATAAATTTTCATTCTGCTGTTTTATCTCATCACCGGTAAGAATAATATTTCCAGTTTCAAAATCCCTATGCTGATCAACGGACCCTCCGGGAACATAGCGTTGATTTGGTGCGTATGTTGAATTAAGTAAATCCTTATTCCGTTTAAAATCATCTTTTTTATTATCCATTATCTCACCCCCTGGTAAGACTAGTTTTTGTATTGACTTTAAGGATATACAGGTAATTTAACCTGTGTCATAAATATTGGAAAAGACACTATTTTGTCACAAATGTAAGGGTTTACATCCATTTACGGTGGTATAATAAAAGTGTAGAAAGAAAGTGATTAACATCTTAGGAGGCTCAACCAATTGTGTTCGTTCCGTAGTGAACGAAAAAAGGTTTATTCCTAAAGTGTTGTTACCTTCTCTTCACTAAGTCAGTATCACCAGCCAAAGGGGATCTTGAACCTAATACTAATTTATCTAGAAACAATGTTGACCTTCCATTGGTTCAATTCAAAAGGGAAAAAGCAGAAGGCCAGCCTATTATTTACTCGTACGCTGGAAGGAAGCTTTTAACCAACAGAGTATCAAGTATAAAAATTGATACTTGGAAAAGTGCCATTCTCAAGGGTAGTCAACAATTTTCAGGTATAACAGTCATTAGGGAAATAAATCCATCAAGGCAGCTAACCAGCCATCCATATGGAATGGTCAGTAGGGATGCATGATGTAAATGAAGAAAAGTGCTAAACGATTACTAATGGGAATAATGAGTCTCTCGGTGATTATACCGAAAAATGTGTTTGTAAAGAGTCGTCATAAAAAAGGTAAACCTTTTTGTGAAAAGACACTTTAATGCGGAACAAACACACATCGGCTATAGTAAGAGGATCATACAACTCAATAGTTCCAAAATGTTTTGGGCTGATGCTGGTTGGGTCTCCTAAGATGTTAAAAAAGAAGCTCGCAAATGAGCTTCTTTTTCTATGTAAGATTTTTCATCGGTTTCATATAAGAAGGCACCTTTTTTAAAAGGTGCTTCTTATATTATTCCTCTTTTTTAGATAAGCAGCGGTCACATTCCATTAAATATGACTCGGCTTGTTCATGCATTCCTTCACCACACTCAGGACAAACCTTCTTTGGTAGATTACGAAAGAATTCAACTGGACTCATCATAATAAAAATCCTCCTTTTATAGTACAATTTATATTTTACTTAACCTGTTATAGTACAGTATAAACATATTTATAAAATTTGTGTAGCCCTTTTTTGAAAAATTTTAAAAATAGGTGTTTGTTCATAGTATCTATACGGGGTAAAAATATAAGAGGAGGGGGTTTGTGTTATCTATGAATGGTATCTACATTATGCTGTTTCCAGAGAGGTCAACACAAAAAGAAAGTAATTACCATAAATTTTAATTGTCAATAGATAAAAGTGACAAAATTATTACATTTTATTTAAGAAATCCTTTTATTCTATTCCGTTTTAACATACAATCGAATTGACACTTTAAATGGGGAATGATGCCTAAATGGATAATCCGGAATTATCCTTCAATCCAATATTACTGCTAGTAGCGATTTTATTGACAGTCATGTCATCATATACAGCACTCGATTTATTCAGTCTAATTAAATCATCAGATCGAAATAAACGATTCCTGTTTCTGGGTGGAACATTCTCGCTTGGCATTGGGATATGGGTTATGAATTTTTTTGGAATGCTTGCAATGAACCTAAATGGCAATGTGTCTTACCGAATTCCAATAACAGTATTATCGATTATTTTGGTTATTTCATTTACAGCAATGGCGTTCTATGCGATGACTGGCAAGTCGGTAAGTAAAAGCAATATGCTTGCAGGAAGCTTGTTCATGATGCTTGCAGTCCTGGTTGTCCATATACTGGGAATGTACTCGATGAAGCTGGATTTCAATTATCAGCCACCTATTTTACTAATTGCACTTGCATTAGTTTTCGTATCATTTTACTTTTCTTTCTGGATGCTTTTCTTTTCAAAAAGTTTTACTCAGGGAGACCATGGTTGGATTAAGCCGCTAAGTGCGCTTTTCGTGACGGCCGCAATTGTTGAAGGTCATTTTCTTTTAACAAGAGCATCCTCAATCAATATGAGCAACGGTCTTGTCGAGCAGACGGGGATTCCAGAGTCGTTGATTAGTTATCTAATTTTGTTTATCTCGGTTCTCATCCTTGCTGGCTTGATCGGTTCAAGTGCGTTAATCAGCAAAAGGCTAGCAGTTTCAGATACCAACTTGAAGGATATTACAGATGCACTTAATTCATCGGCCATTGTTGCGATTACGGATCCTAAAGGTAATATCACATATGTTAATGAAAAATTCATTGAGATTTCTGGCTATAGTGAAGCTGAGCTTTTGGGTCAAAATCACTCGATATTGAATTCTGGGCTTCATACGAAGGGATTTTTCAAAGGTATGTGGAAAACGATTGGTTCTGGAGAGGTCTGGAAAGGAGAAATCCGGAATAAGAAGAAGGATGGTTCTTATTATTGGGTTGATACCACGATTGTCCCATTCCTGAATAGTAAAGACAGGCCGTACCAATATGTTTCGATTCGTTCTGATATTACTCAACGAAAGCAGGCGGAAGCAAGCCTAAAGGAAACACTGAAAGAGGTCAGTGATATTAATTTTGCCCTTGATCAATCTTCCATCGTGGCTTTTACTGACGAGAAGGGGATTATCAAAAATGTTAATGATAAATTTTGTGAAATCTCTAAATACAATAGGGAAGAATTGATTGGTAATGACCACAGCTTATTGAATTCTGGATTACATTCAAAGGAGTTCTTTAAAAACCTGTGGAAAACAATTGGATCCGGCCAAGTTTGGAAAGGCGATATCCGCAACATGGCCAAGGATGGTTCCTTTTACTGGGTTGCCACCACGATTGTTCCTTTCCTGAATGAAAATGGGAAGCCATATCAGTATCTTGCAATTCGTAACGATATAACAGAAAAGAAAAAGTCAGAGGAAATGCTGCACCGCCAGGATAAGCTTGCTGCTGTTGGCCAGCTCGCTGCTGGTGTTGCACATGAAATCCGAAACCCGCTGACATCAATGAAAGGGTATGCAGAATTCCTGCAGCTTGACGAAACAGACCCGCAGCGCCAGGAGTTTATTGAAATCATTCTTGATGAAATTGACAGAGTCAATAATATAGTTGAAGAGTTCATGGTGCTTGCAAAACCAAAGGCTGTGGAGCTTGAGGAACAAAATATCATTCCAATTGTCCAAAATGTAGTGTCTATGTTGAAATTCGAAGCAAGAAAAAGGAATGTCAAACTGGATTTTGATGCTACAGAGGAAATCATCCAGATTGAATGTGATGAGAACCGATTGAAGCAAGTATTCTTGAATTTTATAAAAAATGGAATTGAAGCAATGCCTGATGGTGGAGATTTAAAAGTGAGAATAGAAATAGAGGATGGCAATGTCGTTGTCTCCATAAAGGATACAGGCGTAGGAATTCCTCCAGAAACGCTAAAGAAAATTGGTGAGCCTTTCTATACCACCAAGAAAAATGGAAATGGACTAGGTCTGATGGTCAGCTTCAAGATTATTGAAAGCCATAATGGAAAGGTTTATATCGAAAGTGAGCAGAACAAAGGTACAACATTCAAAATTATGCTCCCGGCAAAAACTGCATAATTGATAGTCTGAGTAAGGCAGGAGTTGATCCTGCCTTATTTTTTATACTTTTTGAGGGCCATAGTAGAATTTGTCGAAAAAATGTTGGAAATATGACAAAAAAATCTTTTCGATTTTCTACATCGCCTTGAAAATTTAGACTACTATGGAAGTAAGAGAAATTTATATTAAATGCCGGAGGGGAAGCTATGTCATCGATTAGCCAGGTGAAGACGGTCTGTGGTTATTGTGGTACAGGCTGCGGTTTAGTACTGGAAGTAGAAGATAATAAGATTGTTAAAATCAGGGGTGACAAAGAAGCGCCTGTAAATAAAGGACAGACATGTGTAAAAGGTGCTTTTGCCTATCAATATGTCCATGCCCAAAAACGATTGAATACACCTATGATCAGAAAAGCAGGAGAGCTTGTAAAGGCTACCTGGGAGGAAGCGTATGATTTCATCGCAGGACGGCTGTCTGATTTAAAGGGTGAGTTTGGTCCGGAATCGCTTTCGATGTTCGCATGTGCACGCACAACCAATGAATCGAACTATATTACCCAGAAGTTTATGCGGACTGCTATCGGGAGCAATAATATTGATGGCTGTAACCGAACCTGACACGCTCCAAGTGTCGCCGGTCTGGCGACTGTTTTTGGAAGCGGTTTCCCTACGAATACTTTAGAAGATATTGATGAGGCAGAGGTACTATTATTAATGGGATCCAATACAACGGAAGCCCATCCGATCATTGGAAATAGAATTAAAAAAGCTGCCAAAGGCGGTCTTAAAATAATTGTTATTGACCCAAGAAGAATTGATATGGTCAAATCAGCTCATAAACATCTGCAAATTAACGTCGGTACAGATATTGCGCTCATCAATGCGATTATAAGGATTATCATTAAAGAAAAACTGTATGATGAAAGTTTCATTGCCAGACACACTGAAGATTTTGATGTGCTGCTGTCGAAGGTTGAACGTTACACACCTGAATATTCTGCAGAAATCACAGGCTTGGCAGCAGAAGATATCATAGAGGTTGCTCGCTTGTATGCGACTGCCAATAAAGCCATGATTGCGTACACACTCGGTATTACAGAACATCACTGTGGAGTGAACAATGTATTCGATATCGCCAACCTTGCATTGCTGAGTGGCCATATCGGGAAGCGAGGATCCGGTATCATGCCTTTGAGAGGTCAGAATAACGTTCAGGGCGCGGGAGATATGGGCTGTTTACCGAACCAGCTTACCGGTGCTGTGAGCTTATTGGACGATGAATATCGGGCCCGTTTCGAAAAAAAATGGGATATTAAAATCAGCAAAAAAGTCGGTGACACCCAGACGAGGACCTTCGATAAAATCGAAACAGGGGAAATCAAAGCATTATATTGCATAGGGGAAAATCCGCTAGTTGCAGATGTTCATATGAACCATACTAGAAGCTTACTAGAAAAACTCGATTTCCTTATTGTTCAAGATATTTTCATGACAGAAACAGCTGAGATGGCTGATGTCGTGCTGCCAGCCAAGTCATGGGGCGAAGTTGATGGGACATACACGAATACAGACAGGAGAGTGCAGCGTGTACGGACCGCTGTCACCGCGCAGCCAGGAGTAAAAGAAGATTGGGAGATATTATGTGAACTCTCCACGAAGATGGGCTATACAATGGGGTATAGTTCAAGCGAAGAGATTTGGAATGAAGTGAGAGAACTTGCCTGGGAGATGTATGGCGGCATATCATATGCACGTCTTGATAAAGAGTATGGAATACACTATCCATGTCCAGATGAAACTCATCCTGGCACGAAAGTACTGCATGAAAGGTTCCATACAGAAAAAGAAACTAAAAAGCGCTCCAGTTTCGTACCAGTTGAATTCACACCACCTTTGGAATTGCCGGATGATCAATTTCCTTTCACCCTGACGACTGGCAGGAGGTATGAGTCCTACAATACTCATACTCAGACCCGGCACTACGCAGCAGGGGTAAAAATTAAACAAACAGAGGAAACTTTGGATATACATCCTGAAGATGCAATGCGCCTTCATATTAATGATGGCGATCTTGTTAGGGTAAGTTCTCGGCGAGGAACTCTTGATGTAAAGGCGAAAATAACAGAACAGGTAGTTCCCGGCCTTGTTTTCATGAGTTTCCATTGGTCTGAGGTTCCAACCAACGTCCTTACCCTTAACGAATATGACCCTATATCCGGTACGGCAGAATTTAAAGCATGTGCAGTTAAAATTGAAACAATCGCATAGAGAATACCAAAAGCTAAAATCCCTTCGTGGGATTTTAGCTTTTTTGTGAATTAAAATACTTTCTAAACATGAAGAGACGGTTGAAAGCTGATCATCATAATTAAGTACACTAGACGCTTTAGAAATCCAAATAATCTTATAAGAGGTAACTGAAAGCCGATTGGTGACCTAAAAATCTAAAAAAAGGAAAAAGAGGTTACCAATGAAGCTGATTGGTGCCCTAAAAATCAAAAAAGAGGAAAAAGAGGTCACCAAAGGAGCAAATCAGAACCTAATTAATAATCTAAACTCGCAGGAAAAAAGTGGATTAATAGGAATTACATAGAATATTTTTTCAATTACCTAGAAATTATTCCTACGAAAGTTTTAATTTAACAGAGTTTTCTGTAAATATGACATGTTCTCGTTATAATTCTGTTATTCTCGTAATCCATTTTAAATGTGCTTGTTCTTTTTGTACCGAAATTCTATGTTACGATAATTCACGTGATAAAAATTAGCCGATGGGAGGCAAACAAATGAAAAAGTCATTATTATCTTTGGTTGCAGCAGCGGCAATTTCTGGGGCTGCCGGCACACAAGCACAGGCAGAGGAAATCGTCGTACATAAGGGGGATACACTATGGGGTATTTCTAAGGAATACGGCGTTACGGTAGATTCACTTAAAAAATGGAATAACTTATCGAGTGATGTCATTCATCCGAACGATTTACTAGAAGTATCTCCTATTAAATATGCACAAGTTAGAAAAGGTGATACACTTTGGAGTATTGCGAAGTCTTATGGTGTTACAGTTAGTGATCTTAAAGATTGGAATAAATTATCATCCGACCTTATCCATCCCGGAATGAGCCTGGCTGTGTATACAAACATGCCGGCTGATATGAACGTTGAGAAAAAATCTGCCAAGCCGGCTGCGACCCCGGTTGCAACACCCGCAGCAGCACCTGCAAGTCAGGCAGCAGCAAAGCCAGCTGCAACTAAGCCTGCAGCATCATCAAACCAAATTACCGTTGAAGCGACAGCTTATACAGCAAATTGCACAGGATGCTCAGGAATCACTAAGACAGGTGTCGATTTAAAAGCCAACCCGAATGCAAAAGTAATTGCTGTTGATCCAACTGTTATTCCTCTTGGATCTAAAGTATATGTTGAGGGCTATGGCTATGCCACTGCCGAAGATATTGGCGGAGCATAAAAGGAAACCGCATCGATGTCTTTATCCCTACTCAAAGCGCTGCTCTTCAGTGGGGAAGAAAGCAAGTGAAAGTTACAATATTGGATTAAAAAAATATATTTAGATTGTAGTTCGGAAAGCATTGGCAAATTGCCAATGCTTTTTTATTGGATACAAAAGTATATATTTATCCACTTAGATTAGTGTCTAGCTCCAGCACCTAGCCCCTCGAGACGCTTGTCTAGCTGCGGCTCCTAACTCCTCGAGTCGCTTCGGTCCTGCCAATGAAGTCAAAGAACGACTTCACTGTCAGGCCCTCCAGCGCTTGTCGGAGTTGGGCAGTCGCCTCCGTTTTTCGTTTTCGGTCCGCCCGATTAAGTCAAAGAGCGACTTCACCGGTCCGCCCTCCAACGCTTGTCGGGGCTGACCAAGACGCTTGCGCTTTTCTTATTTTTCCTGTTTTGTTTTTGTCTTAAACGTTTTACCTTTAATAATTTTCTTTTGTGTGATATTGGGCATGATAAGGCTTAAGAAAAATTGTGAGAATTTGGATGACTGTTCTTCAATTTTTTCAAGGATTGAGTTGGCTTTTTCCGATAAAGATATTTTGATTTCGCCAAGTTGATCAGTGATCGTTTCACCCACAGCATCTTGTTTCCCGAGTCGTTCCATAATTGTTTCATGGAATATTCCCTGCAAATCTGCATGCTTGGCCAGCATATCCTGCAGTTCTTCTTGCTTTTTAGCCTGGATAATCAGTGCTTTAGTGACATCTTCATATTCAAGAAGCTTTCGGTTTAAGCCCTGAATCATTGATTGCTGATGGGCAAGCTGGTTCAAAATCGCCTCACTTGTTAGCTCCCGATTCAAGAGAGCTTTTGAAAATTGTTCGTGCATTTCTTCGAGTTTGATCAGTTTATCATCGATTTCAGTTGTGGATTCTTTTTGTTCCGAGATGTTTTCCAAGACTTTTTCTGAAAAATTCGCCTGTTTCGCCAAAAAAGAAACCATTTCCTGAAACTGAGTATATTGTTCTTGTCTGTTATTCTCCAGGTTACGATCGAATTTAGTTACGCTGCCTGTCAATTCATCATTGAACCTTTGCTGCTCATTCAGGATTTCTTGTAAATAATTCAGACGGAATTTCTCCTGGTTGCTCTGTTCTGCGATTTCATCGTTATTTCTAAAAACCTGTGGTGAAACAGATTCATTCACAAATAAAGGCATAGGCATCACTCCTTATGATAAGTTGTCATATATACTATGACTTCTGTTGCAATAATGGTACTTGCGGGAAAGATAACACTTATTACCTTTTATTAAATAGAGCAGATTGCAGCAAGCTAATAAAAACCGCTTTAAAGAAAGGAGCAGCTGATATGCTAACACAAGGGCAACTGTCGGCATTCAAGGCAGAGCTTCTCAAAAACAAACAAGACCTTGAGTCCCACCTTGACGGGAATGACCATTTTGACCTGAGAAGTGGACATGCTCATGAGTCAACTGGTGAGCTATCGAGTTACGATAACCATCCGGGGGATGAGGGAACGGAGTTATATGAACGGGAGAAGGATATTGCACTTAACGATCACGTAGAATATCAAATCCAGAGTATAGATAAAGCCATACAGGCCATTGAAAAAGGAACATATGGAAAATGCGAAGCATGCGGGCGGGAGATTCCTTATGAACGCCTCCAAGCTGTACCAGAAACAACCTTTTGTATTGAACATACACCTGACCGCACCGTTTCCCATAACCGACCTATAGAAGAAGGTGTGCTCATGCCGCCTTTTGGAAAATTCAATCTGGATAACAAGGATGAAAATGTCGCCTTTGATGCAGAAGATTCCTGGCAAGAGGTTTCTAGCTGGGGTACTTCCGAAACTCCATCTGATTTTATGACGCCACAGGATCACTATAATGATACTTATATTGCGTCAGAAGAGAATGTAGGCTATGTTGAGGATTTTGAGAATTTTATTGGTAACGATATAACCGGCAAGGAAATAACCGTTTACCCAAATAAGCAGCATGAGAAGTACGAAAACGAGCTCGATGAAGAGGGAATTATGACATCCTTTGGCGACCTTCCTGCTTACGAACATGATCCATATGTAGACCACGATAAGTAAAGTTGTGAAAAAAAAGACCAGCAATGGTCTTTTTATTTGCTTCTAGGATTTTTTGTCATGATTAAAACCTCTTATGACGGGGAAAAGACAAGCATACTTAAAAGTCAATGAGAGGTGAGCCATAATTGAAAGAGAAAATTAAGTACTACGGAAAGAGCCTGCTGGGCGAGCTGAAAAAAGACCGTGCTACAGGACTGGCTGCTCAACAGGCGTATTATTATATGCTAGCGTTATTCCCATTGCTGATTTTGTTGATTGCCATTGTCCCTTATTTAAATATTGATCCTCAGAAAGCGATAAATGTTTTGAATCAATTATTGCCATCGCAATCTGCTGAATTATTAAGAGATAATGTTGTAAAACTGGTCAGCGAACGAAACGGCGGTTTGCTTACTTTTGGTATCATAGGTACGATTTGGTCAGCATCAAGTGGGATGAACGCATTTATTAAAGCTATGAATATTGCGTTTGATGTAGAGGAAACGAGATCATTCATTAAGGCAAGGCTGGTTTCAATTATGCTGACATTCGGACTGATCCTGGCGTTTGTTGTTGCGCTGCTCTTACCGGTCTTCGGAAAAGTAATACTGGATACAGTTCAATCAATCATCCATATTCCTGAGCCATTTGATATTGTTTTCAACATTGTGAGATGGCTTGTCGCAATTATTGTGATGGCAGCGGTATTGGCAGGTTTATATCGTGTAGCTCCAAATAAACATTATCCATTTAAGCATGTATTACCCGGAGCGATTTTCGCAACAGTTGTTTGGCAGCTGATTTCCCTTGGATTTTCTTTTTATGTCAGCAACTTCGGCAACTATTCAGCCACGTATGGAAGCATCGGCGGAGTCATCGTATTGATGCTCTGGCTGTTCCTGACCGGACTTGCCCTTGTTCTTGGAGGAGAAATCAATGCGATTTATCACAGAGATAAGACGGGTGAAGAGCCGGCAGAGGAACATGCAGCTTCAGTCAATAGTTAAGACTGTTTTCGCATTCATTATTTTCGGTTAAAATCCTTCACCGAACACTGCCAGACTTTAGGGCTCTTTTCTCTCAGCTGCATACTGATGAAAGGTTTAAAACTCGTATAAATCTAGTAGCCAATTTTCACTTTTGGTTGAGGAGGCAACAATAGTCACGAAAAGAGGGATAGTAAAAAACAGCGGGTTTCTGCTGTTTTTGTTTATAGTATGAAGCTTTGTTTGATGTTCAGTAAAGTAATTCATATACTTCATTTAATTGTTGTGCTCTTTTTTCGTCCAGTTCATTTTTTGCATACTCAATCGCTTCTGGGAGTATTTTATTCAAAAATTCTATTTCTTCAGCCGTTAGGTCCCTGACAAAGTCACCCTCAGAAGGGTAACCGCCTTGTTCTAAACGCTGATAAATCTTCTTGCTAAGTGGATACGTCTCTGTGTAATTGGAAATAATTTCGCGCAGATAAGCCTGTGTTTTTTCCATGGTCTACTCCTTGAAGTATTCTTTGAATTGTTCAGAATCGGTGACTTGGTCGTTTTTAAAATAAGGATTATCCTCTGTTGCATCACTCGGGTCCAGATTTGTCTTTATGACCAGCTGCGGTCCATTTGCAGGTTCTGCCATAACTCGGTCTGTCATTTCCTTGAAATCAGGAAGGTTTTTATTTCCGGTCTGTTTTTTCTCCATTTTCAACACCTCCATTTTATAACTTGCTTTATTGAAGGGTTGTTTATGTACAGAAGCTAATTATTGGAAAAACTTCCATACGTGTTTTCTCTGATAACTTGGGGGGAAACATAAAATGTACTTAACTGGAATGGGGTGGCGAATTATGAAAGCAGTTACTTATCAAGGTTCTAAAGATGTACAAGTGAAAAATGTAGAAGCACCAAAAATAGAACATGAACAAGATATGATTGTGAAGATTACCTCAACAGCTATTTGCGGGTCGGATCTCCATCTTTATCAGGGCAACATGCCTCTCCGACCGGGCTACATCATTGGACATGAACCTATGGGCATTGTTGAAGAGGTGGGTCCAGGCGTTAAGAATTTGAAAAAAGGGGACCGTGTAGTCATTCCTTTCAATGTTTCATGTGGTGAATGTTTTTACTGTCAGAATCAGATGGAAAGCCAATGTGATAACACCAATGAATACAAGGATACAGGGGCATATTTTGGTTACACCGAACAATATGGGAATCATCCCGGTGGACAGGCAGAGTATTTAAAGGTGCCTTATGCTGATTTCACGTCATTTGTTGTACCTGAATCATGTGAGCTTGAGGATGAGTCGTTATTGTTCCTGTCGGATGTCATTCCAACAGCATGGTGGAGTGTAGAGCACGCTGGCGTAAAAAAGGGCGATACAGTCATTGTTCTTGGCAGCGGGCCGGTTGGATTGATGACGCAAAAATTTGCCTGGATGAAAGGGGCAAAGCGAGTCATTGCTGTCGATCACCTCGACTACAGGCTTATGCATGCTAAAAAGACAAATAGTGTAGAGATTTTTGATTTTACACAGGAAGATGATCCGGGAAAATTCCTGCAGGACTTGACGAACGGCGGTGCCGACGTGGTAATTGATTGTGTAGGGATGGATGGAAAGAAGTCTGTCGTTGAAAAAGTGGAGCAAAAACTGAAGCTGCAGGGAGGAACCCTTTCCGCTCTGGAAATTGCCCATACAGCTGTTCGTAAATTCGGAACCGTTCAAATTACCGGGGTTTATGGATTAAGATACAATATGTTCCCGCTTGGCCGATTCTTCGAACGCAATATCACAATGAAAATGGGACAGGCTCCGGTTATTCACTACATGCCAAAACTATTCGATATGGTCACAAACGGTGAATTCGATCCAACTGACATCATCACCCATAAAATCCCGCTTGACGATGCAGCCAAAGGATATGAGATGTTCAATGATCGAAAAGATGACTGTATCAAGGTAGTGTTAAAGCCTTAAGATACTTGTATTGAATGTTCAAAATCAAAATGAATGGGTAACAGGCAATCCTTGGAGCCATCAAAATGGTCCTGGCTAAAGCAATAGCTTTTCCAGGGCCTTTTTTATTATAATGGTTTAAAACGCAACAGATAGGAGCACTAATTTTGGGGAAATCATTTGCTTATTTTTATGATACTGTAATGGGACCTCTTGAGAAAAGATGGATAGCGCATATCAGGAAAAAGATAGTTTCTGGACTAGAAGGGAAGGTTCTTGAAATTGGCGCAGGTACGGGAGCGAATTTCCCCTATTATTCAAAAGAAAAGGTGGAAAGGGTTGTTTCACTGGAGCCGAATCCCTATATGCTTGATCAGGCAAAACGCAGAGCGAAAGAATTCAAACTGCCAGTCGAGTTCCATCAGGGGATGGCAGAGACACTTCCTTTCAATGATGGTGAGTTTGATACAGTTGTCGCCACGCTTGTTCTTTGTTCCGTTAGTGATCCGCAAAAAGTATTCCAGGAAATGAGAAGAGTATGTAAACAAGGAGGGAAAATTGTCCTCTTTGAGCATGTCAGAACAGAATCAAAAACGCTTGCTACACTTCAGGATGTCCTGACTCCCGCGTGGAAACGGCTGTGTGATGGCTGCCACTTAAACAGGGATACAGGGCGCTATATGAAGGAATCCGGCATTAAAATGGTAAAAGAAAAGAAGTATTTTAAGGGTATTTTTGTTGAATACGAGGGAATTAATCCTAAATAAGCTGAAACAGGCACACCCTTTTATCCTCTCCATAAACTAATCAAAAATAGTTTGGGGAGTTTTGACATGTATCCATATTATGATCATTACAGACAGAACCAAAAGCTTGTCAGTGACCTGATTAAGGCTATAAATGGCGAGTACAGTGCAACACAATGCTATGCAAGGCTTGCCGCCATGGCTCCAAATGCAGAACAGCGAGACCAAATCAATGAAATACTTGACGATGAAGAAAAGCATTTGCGCCAGTTCACTCAGATTTATACAACACTGACAGGGAAGCGGCCGCAGCTGCAGATGACTGAAGAATGCGGTGATTCGTATCTTGAAGGACTCGAAGCATCCTTCAAGGATGAGCAAAAAACAACTGATTTTTATCATGAAATAGCTGATGAAGCTGCAGACCCGGTCATAAAGGAAGTTTTCAGGCGTGCAGCTTATGATGAGCAGAACCATGCCGTGTGGTTCCTCTACTATATAGGAAAAGAAAAGTAGGAGCTGGAGAAACCCAGCTCCTTTTTCCTATTCTTATAGTTTTCACTATTTCTACATATTTAATATAAAAATAGTTGTGTTATCTATACTAGAATGGGTATAGAGAAATTGAATAGCAATTTGGGAATTATCTACATAAGGAGGAAATCATTATGAAAAACAGTCTTGCTATTATTATTGGATTTTTAATCGTAGGATCATTATTTGTTGGCTGGAAAATAAGCCAGGACCTGGGGCCAGCTGAAACAGCTACTGCACCTCAGCCGCAAACTGAGAGTGCCAGCAAAGAAATCGGGTTCAACCCGCCAAGCATGGAGGATGTACCTGATGGTCCTCTCGGGGAAAGTATTAAATATGGCCATGAGCTAGTAATGGAAACGAATACAGTAGCAGATGAGTACGTTGGCAATAATCTTTCATGTGCTAGCTGCCACGCAAATGGAGGCACAGTGATGGAAGAAGCGCCGATGGTCGGGCTTTCTGCTGTCTATCCAGAATACAGGCCGCGCGAAGGTGAGGTTTACACTCTGGAAGATCGTATCAATGGATGTATGATCCGAAGCATGAATGGAAAAATGTTCCCTACTGACAGTAAAGAAATGCGCGCGATGATAGCTTACTTGCAATACATGTCAGAAGGTGTCCCTGCTGGAGCAGACCTTCCGTGGAGAGCGCCTAAAGAGCCAAAGCAATATCCTGTCCCTAGCGTTGAAGATGGTGAAAAGCTTTACGCACAATCTTGTGCAAGCTGCCATGCTGCTGATGGATCTGGTACTGGAACAAACACAGGACCTGCTGTATGGGGAGAAAATTCTTTCAACGACGGTGCAGGTATGTCAAGAATGACCAAAATGGCGGGATACGTTCAAAAGAACATGCCTAAAGGACAAGGTGGAACTTTATCTGACCAGCAAGCGATCGATTTGGCCGCATTTATCCTTTCTCATGATCGACCAGAATTCGAAGGGCATGAGGCGACTGGCCGAAAGGCGGGAGACCGGCAGACATCATGGATAAGGAAAAACGCGAGCAAGTCAAAAACGGTACAATCGATTGGGAAGCAATTCTCTCGGTTAAAAATTAAGACTAGCAGAAACCCAGCACCTGCATTTGCAGGTGCTGGGTTTGCTTATAATTCACCCTTATATAATGTCAGGTAACCAAGTTGGTGTGAGGTAAAAGCACTTACAAGGACTATGCAGATCAATAAACAAAACAGCAGCCAATCCTTTTTAGAAACCGGAATTACATTATAAAATTCTCGGTTTCTATCTCCTGTAAACCCTTTTGACTCCATTGCAACAGCCGTTCTTTCTGCTTTTCTGATTCCGCTTGCCAGCAAGGGAATTGCATACCTCTTTATTTGCTTAAGTTTATCCCGGAGAGTAATGGTTCTGCCTGCACCTCTTATTTGATGGGCATTTCTAATAATCTCGAATTCATTTTTTATCAACGGGAGAAATTGATATCCCGCCATGATTGAATAGGCAATCTTCGGAGATAGCTGCATTGCTGCATCAAGCTAAGCAAAAAGTTAATCGGATTTGTCGTCAGAGCAAATAATAATGAAAGTGAAGCGAAACTCAGCACTCTTAATCCAAGCGATATGCTTCTCTGTAATCCTTCTGCAGTGATGGTGATGAACCACCATTCCCAGACGATGCTGTCTCCAGGATCTACTCTCGGAAACAATAATGATGACCAGACATAGACAATCGCCATAAAAAGAAAAGGAGAGAATAACAGGAGCCACTTCTTAAAACTGATTTTTCCAAAAACAAACGTAATTGCTATGGTCAAAACAAGACTTAGCAAAGGTGTGATCGGATCGAAAAATATCGATAGCAACAAGATGCTGACAATAATGCTTAGGGCTTTAATGCTCGGGTTCATCTCATTTAACAGCATATTTTCCCTCCAGATGCATTTCCAATTCCTTGAGGAACGGCAGTCTTAAACTAGCTCTAGCCAAAATTACAGGCTGATTCCACAGCTTTTCTGGAGTCCCGTAAAAAATCACTTTTCCTTTTTCCATCACTAAAACATTATCTGCGTAACGGTCAATTAAATCCATATCGTGTGTAATTAGAATGATGCTTCCTGTCTCAGGTACGGCCTTGACAGTAAAATCGATTATTTCCTCTGAAGTGACAGCATCCTGTCCAAATGTTGGTTCATCCATAATTAGAACCTCCTGCCCATTCACCAGCATGACAGCCACACTCAGTCTTCTTTTTTGTCCCTGGCTCAATGAGAAGGGATGGCTGTTTACTTGATCGGCCATTCGAAGTTTTTTCAAAATATCTTGATTCTTATATTTTTGTGCCATTTGCTCTTTCGCTTGAAGACTGTAATTTATCTCTTCCGTCACAGAATCAGTAATAAATTGATGCTCAGGATTTTGGAATACATATCCGAGCCTGCGCCACTTTTGTTCCTCATGCCAGTCTCCTAAAGATTGGCCAAAAAATTTTATTTCGCCACGAGATGGAATTAACCCCGCCAAACATTTTGAAAAAGTGGTCTTTCCGGATCCGTTTGAACCGGCAATTGCAATTATTTCGCCGCCATTAATCGATAAAGATATATCTTCGATTATGAAATGTTTGTCTTTCGAATAGCCGACATCCTTCACCTCGAAAACTACAGGAGAGGGATTCCGCTTATGCTTGCATACATCAGTTGTTAAGAACTCAATTGTATTCTCAATATCTTTACTATTTTCAATTATTTCATCAATCGTCATAGGCAGGAAGGAGGACGATAGCAAACCAGCCTCCCGAAGTTTCAACCTGCGCCAATAGAGCGGGGTAACCAAATTCCTTCACTTGCCAGTTCTTTTGCATAATTATTAAAACAATCACTAGGCGGACCATTAAAGAACATTTCTCCCTCAGAATTCAAGATGATGCAGCGCTCCACAATTTCGAGCCAATTGTCCAGGTTATGCTCGATAACGAGAATGCTGAAGGAATGGTTATTCTTTAATCTTTTTAATGTCTGGACTAATTCAAAACTAGAGGCGGGATCTAGATTAGCAGTTGGTTCATCAAGTATCAATAACTCAGGTTCCATTGCGAGTGCACAGGCAATCGCAAGCTTTTGCTTTTGCCCGCCTGAAAGAGAGTGGATCAGTCTGTGTTTGAAGGGCAGCATGTCTACTAAATCAAGGACATAATCCATTCTTTCTTCCATTTCTGATCTGGGAAACTGAATATTTTCTAATACGAAAGCTATTTCTTCCTCGACAGTCAGCATGCAAAACTGCGAATCAGGGTCCTGCATGACCAATCCGATTTTTCGATTTACTTCTCCAGGCTCAAAGGAGGTTAAAGCAAATCCTTTATAATTAATAATGCCATTCATAATTCCATCAACAGAAGATGGATAAAGATTATTCAGACAGTATGCGAGGGTGCTCTTTCCTGAACCGCTGGGCCCCAAAACAAGAATATTCTCATTTTCATTAATTACAAAATTGATGTTTTTTAAGACAGGATCCTGGTCAGGATCAAACCTGAAAGTTAAGTTTGACACTTCGAAAAATGGATGATTAGGCTGAGATTTCATCGTTCTGCTTTGCCTTTCTGGCTTCCTTTCCAAGCGGGAAGCTATTCAACGCTCCAGTTTTAGCGAGGCTGTCACTTATGTATTTACCAAGCAGGCCGGCTAATATTGCTCCGCTTGCAAGCCTGACGAAAAACATTGCTGTTACATAGCCAGGTGTGAGTGCAGCCAATCCTCCTAAAAAGTAGCCCCACGCAAAGCTGGTGATTGAAGAACCCATTCCTGCTGCTACCAGCACCCATGTTGAATAGTTCTTCCATTTAGTCGCTGCAAAAGCAGCTTCTGCACCTAATCCCTGAATAATGCCAGCAAGGATCAGACGTGGACCAACAGCATTGCCAAGCATGACCTCTATTGTTGCTGCAATGGTTTCTGATAACACCGCTGCTCCAGGTTTTCTGATGATGTATGCGGCTATGATTGAAACGATGAACCAGATGCCGAATATCAAGTCATAGCCAATAAGGCCGAACATGCCCACAAGTACATTGCCAAACTGTAAGAATAGAAGGTAGATCACTCCAAAAACGACTGCCAGGACAGATAAAACAACAACCTCTCGAAGTTTCCAGTTTGCGAGCATCATTGACCCTCCTTGCGAGAAGAGCTATTGGCTGACATGGTCACCGTCATGACAATATGTGAAGAATCACTGTTCCGGGCACCTTCAAACGCACTTTCCAATGCGGCAAAAACACTATTGGCATCGCCATCTAATCTTGAAGCATAATGAACTCCTCCGCTAAAGACACCTTGCTGGTCAACAGTCTTTATTTGATCCATAATTACATCCATATATCCCGGAATACCTAACGGATAGAGAGCGAACTGGGTTGCAACCTCCTGGTTGATTTTCTGTGAAAGTCCATTATTCATTAAAATTGAATCTTCCGCCATGAAAGCATCACCGGCACTGTCACCAGGACATCCATTAGAGAACTTAGCTTTAAGGACCACATGATCTCCACCCTTTGAAGCATTTAAGAAGATCGCTTTAACCACGTCAAAAACATGTTCTGAGCGACCTCGCACACAAGTGCTGACATCATCCGACTTCAGCCATACCTTTGATGTGTCTACTTCCTTCAGTGAAGAGAGGATAATATCCACGAACCTGTCTGTCATTGGGTAAATTGAAAAACTTGCCCCTGTAATCTCACTAGTACCGCAAAGAATCTCTTTCATTACATTACAGCTCCTTTTGTTCATTGATTGGAAAACAAAAAACTGCATCCAGCGTGGTGGATGCAGTTGAATTCTATCGTTAGAATAAAAGAGTGATATAACGAAGAGCTTCACCTGCACTTCCCCACGCTGGTATTATCCAGATCGGGTAATAAGGGTCAGAACAAAGTTCTTCTCAGCAAAAAAGCTCCCCTAGTGCAAAAAAGTATGCAGTTGTTGTTTCCAAAATCATCTTAATGTAAATAGTCTGAATTGTAAATGCCTAAATTTAAAAATTTGAATCATTCGTTATCACTCCGGAAAATTTTTCGCTCACAGTAGCTTTCCAGGGTTCAGAGCTCCTCATTCAACAGCCACTCCATTTCTTCCAACGCGGTTTTCGAGACAACAGGGTCACCCAATGACCAATTCACAGTATATACAAAGTAGTAATCTTTGATTTGCCGGAATATGGCGATTGAGTTGGGAAAAACGTCAAATTGTGCTTTGATATTATATCTCTTTGTGTATGACCATTTTATAAGCTTCATAGAAAATCTCCATATATTTTAATAAACTCTTAAAGGTTGATAGGACCCAGCGCAAATGTTCTTTTCCTACTGCCAACTGCGAGTGTGGAACTAAACATCACAAAAAGATATCTTGATATAAATTACCCTGTGAGCTGGGGGGAAAAACAGATATCAATACAACATAGTGTTGCAAGATGATGGAATATGTTAAAATAGAGGACGTTGCAGCAAGGTTAGCGACATATATCTACATAATATCAAACTGCTAGCAATATGATAGATTTTTTATATTTATATAGAAGTGGAAGTATTTGGAGGGAAATCGAATAAATGAATGAAGCCCAGAGAATTCAATTGAACGTTAGAGTCTCCAAGGATACATCTGACAAGCTTGATGAAATTGTAGAATACTATCAGGAAAATACGAAAGTCGGAAGAATATACAAAGGCGATGTATTAACAGATATTATTGAAAAATCATATGAAATCATGCAAAAGCAGAAGAAGTTAAATAGATAAAGCTGTTCTCTCACAAATTGTTGCTTTTCGTACATATACCAGGATCCATATTATTAAGACTTCGGGGGATTTTTCGAGGATACTTTTGAACAAGAATTATAATAATTAGTTGAGAAAACAACAAACTTTCACAATATAGCAATAGATAAAAAGTACTATGCCAAATTGTCAATTCGAAAATGTGGCAAATTAGTGACAAAACAGTTGCAGTAATCAATAATTAATCGTATTATTTAAATAATCTGATAATACGATAAGGTGGTTATTGATATGATGCGTATGGCAATTGCAGGTGTAGCCGGCTTTGTCCTTGTGTTCATTGAGTCATATATTGTAATGGTTTTTAAACAGTATGAGACGATTGAGTTTGGAGGAATGGCCCCGTTTGTGAGCGTCTGGTCGATGAACTTTTTCCTTGTTTTCTCGATCCTTACCCATATTAAATTTTGGTATGAGGAACGAGAAGCGGAGCGGGAGGAAGATGCGGCCGAAAGAGACCGTTTCATCAGTTAAGGCGCTAATCGCAATGTCCGTAAAGCAATGTAGGATACAAATAGTTAATGAAGTAATGGGGAGAAAGGCAAATTTGCCTTTCTCTTTTATTATGCCTTGCTGTGATCTGTATCGATGTCGTCGCGTTCTGCCTCTTCAGCTGCTATTCTTAATTCCTGAAAAAATAATTGATCGTTGCACACCATGCTGTGCTGCTGTTCATTTTCCTCATTTTGATTTTTAGGATTATTTTGCTTTTGCTTCCATTTTTTCGTCCTCCTTACACGCTGGTTTATATTTGTTTATTACCTTTTTCCCCTTATCGACAAAAATCATGCTTCGGGTAACTTCGTTGTAAGTATTTACTAACGATTTTAAATCATGCAAAACAAATTCATTAACTGTTGCTTACTGTGGGAAACTATTCCTACTTTACTGATGGAGGGAAGCTATGGATGCACTGAAATCCGTTTATCACTTTGATAATGACCAGCAATTCCTTAAAATTGAGTTTCTAAATGGCTCAAAACAAACTCCTTGGCATGCTTATGTTTTTGATGAAAATTGGAATGACATCATCACTGCAGCTGCTGCCATTTCTCACACAATGGCCGATAATATTGAATATGCTTATGAAAACCTGGGAGTTCGCGGGAGAGTTGCTGTATTGGCAGACATCATGCCTGCTGATTCATTGACAGATATTATTGATATATCACTATTCCATCTGCAGGCATTGCTTTTCGCTTCAGCAATCATCGTGAATGGTGAGTACGATGATTTAGAAAGCTTTGGTTTTTCAAAAGAAAACTCCCAAAGTGGTAATTCCCTGTATATTCTTTCCACTGAAGAAGTAGGGAATGATGCCTGCCGCTTTTTATAGTTTGTGTTAACAAAGCCTTTACCTGATCCAGGTAGGGCTTTTATTTTGTTCTTGTTGAAGAGAAATATTATTTGGGTATCAGCAAGCCTCTCTTTATTTTTCCAAAAAACTCTGATAAAAGTGGTTAACTTCATTCTTGGTTTGGGTAGTGAGAAAGAGAGCAATTTTTATACAGAAAGGAAGATGAGGTCTTGTCTGGCAAAATAAATGTAACAATCAACGGTGCCGAAGTGACGGCTGAAGAAAATCAAACAATCCTTCAATACCTTTCAGATAGCTCGGTTGAAGTGCCCAGTGTATGTTATCATCCAAGCCTTGGACCAATCGAGACGTGTGATACTTGTATTGTGGAAGTAAATGGGGAAATGGTCAGATCCTGTTCGACGTTCTTGAAAAATGGCGATATCATCGACACTGTGGCGCCAGGTGTTAAGAAGGCACAAACTATGGCGATGGACAAGATCCTATTTAACCATGAATTGTACTGTACAGTCTGTGACTACAATAATGGGATGTGTGAGGTACATAACACAGTAAAAGAAATGAAAATCAATCACCAGAGCATCCCGTTTGATCAGAAGCCTTATAAAAAAGATGAATCAAATCCTTTTTACAGATATGATCCTGATCAATGCATTTTATGCGGGAGATGTGTGGAAGCCTGTCAGGATGTCCAGGTAACCGAGACGCTGAGAATTGACTGGGAACGTGAACGTCCGCGTGTTATTTGGGACAATGATGTACCAATCAATGAATCTTCATGTGTTTCTTGTGGTCATTGTTCAACGGTGTGCCCGTGTAACGCGATGATGGAAAAAGGAATGGAAGGTGAAGCTGGCTTTTTGACAGGAATCGCAAAAGATACATTAAGGCCGATGATTGATATTACCAAGAATGTCGAGACAGGTTACGGTTCCATCCTGCTATTTCTGATATGGAAGCTGCCATGCGTGAATCAAGAATCAAGAAGACCAAGACGGTCTGCACATACTGCGGAGTGGGCTGCAGTTTTGATGTGTGGACGAAGGGCCGCGAAATCCTGAAGGTCGAGCCACAGGTTGAAGCACCTGCCAACGGAATTTCTACATGCATAAAAGGGAAATTTGGATGGGATTTCGTTAACAGCGAAGAGCGTCTGACAAAGCCGCTGATTCGTGAAGGTGACAGCTTTAGAGAAACAGAATGGGATGAGGCTTTGAATCTAATCTCCACCAAATTCTCCGAAATCAAGAATGAATATGGTCCAGACGCCTTAGGATTTATAACATCCTCGAAATGTACGAATGAAGAATCCTATCTAATGCAAAAATTAGCAAGGTCTGTGATTGGCACAAACAATGTCGATAATTGCTCCCGTTATTGCCAAACACCAGCGACGGTAGGTTTGTTCAGGACAGTTGGACACGGGGGAGATGCGGGATCCATTACGGATATCGCGATGGCTGATTTGGTCATCATTGTTGGATCGAATACAGCAGAAGCTCACCCGGTACTGGCAACAAGGGTAAAGAGGGCACAGAAGCTGAATGGTCAAAAGCTTATTGTGGCTGATTTGCGAGAGCATGAAATGGCTGATCGTGCTGACATGTTCGTAAGGCCAAAAGCAGGCAGCGACCTTGTCTGGATTTCGGCAGTGACAAAGTATATTATCGACCAGGGTTGGGCTGATGAGAAGTTCCTGAATGATAAAGTAAACGGACTTTCTGAGTATGTGAAGAGTCTTGAAGGGTTCACACTCGAATACGCAGAAAAAACAACTGGCCTTTCAAAGGAGACGCTTATTCAAATAGCTGCAAGTATCCATGAAGCAAAAAGCGTTTGTGCGTTATGGGCAATGGGGGTTACCCAGCACATAGGCGGGAGTGACACCAGTACAGCGATTTCGAATTTATTGCTTATCACTGGTAATTTTGGCCGTCCTGGAACAGGAGCATATCCGCTGCGCGGCCATAACAACGTTCAGGGCGCAGGCGACTTTGGCAGCAGCCCGGACTCACTGCCGGGATATCAGAAGGTGAACGATGAAGCGGCGCGCAAGAAGTTTGAACAGGCATGGGGAACCATGCTGCCTGCTGAACCAGGTATCAATAACCATGACATGGTTGAAGGGATGCATAACGAAACTCTTAGAGCTCTATACATCAAGGGTGAAGAGATGGGCCTTGTGGATTCCAATATCAATCACGTCCAGGCTGGCTATGAAAAGCTCGACTTCTTTGTAGTACAGGATGTGTTCTTTTCGCGAACCGCACAGTTTGCAGACGTTGTTTTGCCGGCAAGCCCAAGCTTCGAAAAAGAGGGCACATTTACAAATACCGAACGCAGGATTCAACGTTTGTACCAGGTATTCGAGCCAGTTGGTGATTCAAAACCTGATTGGCAGATCCTGATTGAAGTCGCCAACCGCCTTGGTGCAGGCTGGACATATGAACATCCTTCTGAAATCATGGCTGAAGCGGCAAGCCTAATGCCGATTTACTCGGGCGTGACGTATGAACGCTTGAAGGGTACAAAAGCCTTCAATGGCCGGTACAGCCGGATGGAACTGACAGTCCTGTCCTGTATTTGGATGGCTTCCCGTTCCCGGATGGTAAAGCACGTCTTTACCCGGTAAAATGGTCGATTCCGATTCAATATGGAGAGGAATATGATATCCATGTCAATAATGGACGTTTGCTAGAGCATTTCCATGAAGGGAATCTTACTTATAAGTCAGAAGGTATTACCTCGAAGACACCTGAAACATTCCTTGAAGTCTCGCCAGAGCTTGCAGAAGAAAGGGGATTGAAGGATGGAACACTCGTCAGGCTGACATCGCCGTATGGCAATTTGAAGGTAAGATGTGTCGTTACCGACAGAGTGCAAGGTAAGGAAGTGTATTTGCCTATGAATGACCAGGGCGATGCGGCCATCAATCTCCTGACAAGCAGCTATGGAGACAAAAACACCGATACTCCAGCCTATAAGGAGACGAAGGCTAAAATGGAAATCCTCCAATTTGAAGGAGTCAATCCTTTGCCAAGGAATAATTTCCGATACGGCAATCCACAGCCGCAAATCGGCGTCCAAGTCGAAAAGAAGTGGGCTCGCCAGGATTACAGCTTTCCAGGAGATCTTGTGAAAAAGGAGCGTACCCAGCATGGCTAAAGCAATCACTAAGATCAATCGTATACAGATGACTGAGGAACAAAAACGCAAAAGTGACCTGGAGGAAATCGAGACTGCCTTGCTTGATAACAAGGATGCAATTTTGCAGTGTATGGACATTCTTAAGCATATGAATCAGGGCGGGGTGCTGACACTTTTAGGCGGATTGTTCAGTGAAGGGGATAAGGTACTGAATGTTCTTGTCAAAGCAGCAGACAAGCCTGAAGCTACCAATACAATCAAGAACCTGTTGCTGATGGTTGGTGTTCTCGGTACAATCAATGTCCAGCAGCTTGAGCCATTGCTGTTAAAATTGAATTCTGGTATTGCTAGAGTAGCAGAATATACTGACAGCGAGGATGACGACAAACTTGGATATTTTGATATAGTCCGTTCTTTGAAAAATCCGGAAATAAACCGCGCGTTATCGTTGCTCTTTGAGTTCCTTAAAGGGATGGGTGAAGATACAGAGGGGCTTGAACGAACCACTCAGTTACCGGAAAATCAGGATATCCACCAAAGCCAGGATGGTACACTGGAGGAAAAGTAGTCTAATAGGCAGGCAGCAAGCATAAACTTGTTGCCTGCTTATTATGTTTGATGATTCAGCTTTTTGGATAAAAGTAGATTACTGTAGAGCAAAACGTCAATCAGAGAGGATGGCTGCTTTGAAACCAGTTGAAGTCAAAAGGGAAATCCTTCGTTTTGGAGATGGCCAGGCCGAAAGATTGGAAGACAGCATCGTAACGGAATATACTGTCACCATTAAAGTGAATGGTCAGGAGTTTGTTACAATGGTCTGCACTCCAGAATATATTGAAGAAATGGTAATTGGCTATCTGGCGTCAGAAGGAATTATCCGGAGGTATACAGATATAGAGGATATATGGTTCCAGGAAAAAGAAGGATTTGTTCATGTAAAAACATCCAGGGTAAATCCTGTGTATAAGAATTTGCAAGGTAAGCGTCACCTGACATCATGCTGCGGAGCAAGCAGGTCGGGATTTGTGTTTGCCACAGACGCAATGACCGCAAAAAAACTGCATAAACTGGAGACAGAAATCGAAGTGGAGGATTGTTTCAGGCTTATGGAGGAAATGCAGGATTCCGCTGATCTTTTCCAAAATACAGGGGGAGTCCATAATGCCTCCCTTTGCAGTTTGTTCGGCCCGGTTGTGTCGAGGGTGGATATCGGTCGCCATAATGCCCTGGATAAGATTTATGGTCATTGCTTAAAGAATGATATCCCGATTCACGATAAGGTAATTGTTTTCAGTGGACGTATTTCTTCAGAAATTTTATTGAAGGTTGCCAAAATTGGCTGCCCGATTGTATTGTCCAAATCTGCTCCTACTGAACTTGCGCTTAAGCTTGCGGATGAGCTGGGCATTACGACTATCGGCTTTATCAGACATCGTTCCCTGAATGTTTATACACACCCGGAACGTGTTGCAGAAGCAAAATACAGCGTTCAGGAAAGCCAGGTTGAATAAACCTGGCTTATTTTAGAGAATAACGGGAGCAAATTGATAAACTTCCTTTTCCGAGACACCTGGGAAGAGACTCAATAGGCCTTGTATAAGCTGTGTAAAAGTAAGGAAAAATGGAGGTGAGAGCTGAAGGAGTGATAGAATGGGTGAAAAGGATTTGGAAGATATGTTCGAATGGGCAGGTTTATCATATGTCTATGAACAACACGGCTATAAAATGTGGCTGAGCGGCCTTGAAGATAATATTGATACCGAACTATTGGATCACTTTTCGGACGCTTATTCATTTGAAAGTGCAGAAACGATGTATTATGATGAGTTTTTGTTCCATCTAAGAATTTTCAAGAATATCCGCAAAAATAATGAACTGCCTCCCCGCTATTGGTGAGTGCATAGATACATAAAAATGGAGAGGAGTTGGGATTGTGGAGCCGATTTCCGATCATCTACGTGAAGATCTTGACGTCATTTTTGTTGGTTTCAATCCGAGCATACGTTCTTCCGAAACAGGTCATCATTACGCTAATCCAAACAATAGATTTTGGAAGATTCTTTTTGAAGCAGGCATCACGCCAAGAAAATATGATTCTTCAGAGGATTATCAATTGCTGAATTTAGGCTGCGGTATGACGAACATAGTTGCGCGTCCGACTAAAGCAGCGGATGAGATTACGAAAGAGGAATACCAGCAGGGGAAGCTTGAGTTAAGGAAGAAAATCGAGAAATACAGTCCTAAGATCGTTTGTTTCGTTGGTAAAGGTGTTTACCAGCAATACAGCGGCAAAAAAGATATTCCATGGGGAAAACAGGATGAACCTGTCGTGGCTGGTACCGTTGATTTCGTTGCTCCATCCTCAAGCGGGCTCGTGAGGATGAAGATGGATGAAGTAGTGAAGATATATAAAGAACTTCCAACTTTGAATGAACGTTTAAAAACCAAGTAAAAAAGGACTTGATTTGAGGTCCTTTTATCTTTTATTAAGGCACATGGGTTTCATTTTGTAAGGACATCGATAATCGGATCATATCCCTGCACTGGATGCCATTTTCGAAAATTGGTTCTACATAATTTCTTATAAAAGAATCATGATCTATTCCAGTTATTCTGAAGCCAATTTTTTGATATAGAGTCAGTTGGTTAATACTCGAATTTCCTGTACCGATTGAAACCGTATCATAACCTTTTTCGGCTGCAATTTGAATCCCCAATTTAAGCAGGATGGTGCCTAAACCCTTGCCCTGATGATATTCATCGACTGCCAGGTTCATAATTTCGATGATATGAGTACTAACCGGCACAAGCACGATTACTCCGATTGTAACTGCGTTTTCTGACTCAATGACATAGCACAACCCTTTACCTAAATATTGTGAAACCAAATCTTTAGAAGGATCTGCCAGGAGGAGCAGGTTCCACGGCGGCTGTTCGCCGGCTTTTAACATTCTAATGTCCATGTCTTTTCCCCTTCAATATAACCAGAAAAATAATTTTGATTAGCAGGTAGCCAATTGCACCGCCTATTGTGTTAAGAATGATATCATCGATGTCGAAACTGCCAACTCTGGTCGCAAACTGGAGGATCTCCACCGAGGTAGTCGCCAGAAAGACAGTACTGATTGTCCACCAGAACCCCATAAACCTTTTAAACAACCAGGGAAGGAAGATTCCTAACGGGAAAAAGGCAAGGATATTGCCAAATAAATTTGACATCCAGATACTTTGATTGATGTGCGAAGAAGCTTTAATGTAGTCTGTGATTGTTTTAAACGGGATGATGTTATATGGGTTGGCGCCTGCAGAATTGATTTCATGCGCAGCCTGTCTGTATGGACTGAGAAACAGCAAAATGACGGCAATGATGATGTACATAATGAATAATGCATATGAGATTGCTGAAATCCATTTCTTGTGTTTGAAATCTATTAGATTTAGCATAACTTCTCCTTGGGTTTGTTGATATTAATTGACAATGAATCTATCTATTAATCTACTAAAGTATCGATTTAATTAACTGGTATACAAGATTCTGATTTTCAAAACATCAATTTAACGCCTCAATTTTAAACTAAAATAAAAACCTTACCCCAAGGCAAGGTTTGGTCATATATATTATCATCCTGCTAGAGCAGGGCCCCTGCCGTCCGTACAGTGGTTAAGTGTCCCGCAACATGCGAATGTCCGGCAGAGGCAATTATATTTTAACACAACCATGTTGGAAAAATACAATTTGAAGGTGGATACTTTTATTTTCATTTCGAATAGTGGTATGATAACAATGATTTTACCACAAGGAGATGATATACATGGCTAAAAAAGGATACATACAAATGCAAAATGGTGAAAAAATCGAATTCGAATTATACCCAAATGAAGCTCCTGGTACAGTTGCAAACTTTGAGAAACTTGCAAACGAAGGCTTCTATAACGGTTTGAATTTCCACCGTGTCATTCCTGGATTTGTCAGTCAGGGGGGATGCCCTTCAGGAACAGGAACTGGCGGTCCGGGTTACACAATCAAGTGTGAGACAGAAGGCAATCCGCATAAGCACGTACCGGGTTCACTATCAATGGCACACGCTGGAAAAGACACAGGCGGCAGTCAGTTCTTCATCGTACATGAATCACAGCCACACTTAAATGGAGTGCACACTGTGTTCGGAAAAGTTACTTCCAACTTGGAAGCAGCTAAAGCGATGAGCAACGGAGATGTAATGGAAAAGGTAGTTGTGACTGAAGAATAAGAATTCCAGAAAAGAGCCTGAGGGCTCTTTTTTGTTGGAAAATTTTAAAATGTTTTCAATGTGGATAACTATAATGGGTTTTCTTAATCCAGCTCCAGCGCCTAGCCCCTCGAATCGCTTGTCTAGCTGCGGCTCCTAACTCCTCGAGACGCTTCGGTCCTGCCAATGAAGTCAAAGAACGACTTCAATGTCAGGCCCTCCAGCGCTTGTCGGGGCTGAACGAGGCGCTTGCGCTTTTTGTTCTTGTACGTATTTACTCATTGTACCGAACGTACGCTCTTGTTAAAATATAAAAGAAATTAACTGTATATATATAATTAAATTTTACAGTTTAATATTGAATAAATTTGACTATAATAGCTAATTTATATAAAATTAGATTAAATAATCAAATTATAAATGTTGGGTGGAATGGCAATGGTGCCAGTTTCTGTATTCATAATGGATGTAACGAAGTCCTCTTCTGCAGATTATGGTGAGGAGCTGAGCAATTATTTAGGTCAGTTTGAGAGATATATTGGAGATTGGTATGGAAAGATCGGTTCAGTTCAGATTAAACACCGTTCTGGGGATGAACTTATACTCCTGTCCGAGGGATATTCATCTGCTTTTATCACAGCCTTTTATGTAAGCTCGCTTTGGAAATATGAAAAAAACCTGCCTTATTTCGGGCTTACCTATGGCAGTCTGGATAAGAAAGTAGCGGATATTGATATTGAAAAGTGGATCCATCCATTAGTGAAGCAGGCTAGAAACGCGAATGACCATTTAAAAAAGCAGAAGGACAGGGAATCCTTCCATTTTCAACTTAATGATGTTGAGCCCAGTTTGCAGACATTAATAAATAACATGCTCATGCTGCAGCATGTTTTGAGAATAGAGCAAACTGATGTGCAACGGCTAGTGTGCTCGCTGTATCTTATTTACGGTAAGCAAAATGCTGTGGCTCAGCTTATCGATCGCTCAGCTCCTACGGTTTACAGCCATTTTAAGAAAGGGCATTGCGAGCAGATCCTACACAGTTTCCGTAATATCGTCAGTTACTTGGATGCCCGTCAGGCAAAGGAGTTCCCGGAAATGGGAAATAACTACACGAATTCTCTTGAAGAAAGCATAAGGACAAATATTAAAAGCCAGGTGCAGGATATTTTCAGCTTCTAGATTCTGGTGAAAGGAGCAGGCATGCTTTTATTGAGTTTAATTATTGCGCATCTACTAGCCGATTTTTATCTTCAAACTGATTATATGGTGCAGGATAAGCTGAAAAATCTTAAAAAGCATATATTTCATCATTTCCTGGTAAACACAGCTGTACTCACAGGAGGATGGCTCTTATTTTATCAGGAGAATGATCCGGTAACGACTGTGGTCTGGCCAGTTCTATTCATAACAGGGACGCACCTAATCATTGACGTGATGAAGATTAAGCTAGTGGATCAATTTACGGCACACGAAAATTTAAATAAACTATGGTTTTTTTATTAGATCAGCTGCTGCATCTTTTCATGATATTGATAGCGTTACAGTTCTTTTATCAAAAATCGCTAGTCTACAATGTTGATAGATTTATACAGCTTCTGTTCGAGGAAGGGCGGCAATTGGACGCTTCTAGTACGATCCTCGTCATTGTCATTATTTTAATTTTTGGGACAACGGTCAGTGGACATATAATACGCATCCTTCTTGGCTCTCTGCTGGGCAATTGTTAACCTTTGAAGGGAAATATACTTTTAAAAATGAGTTGAAGGAGCCGGCATATCCGCAAAAAAGTAATGGTGAAAGAGGACTGTCCGAGCAATACAGCTATATGGTCTTCAACAAACACGATATGTCACGCGGGAAGCTGATTGGCTATATCGAGCGACTTCTGGTTATTTTACTTACATACTACAGTTCATATCCGGCAATTGCCTTTATTGTTACCGCTAAATCCATCGCCCGTTTTAAACAAATGGATGATCGTGACTGGGCGGAATACTTTCTCCTTGGTACCTTGACGTCCATGTTCATTGGTATCATGTTCGGTATTCTTTTAAGAGAAATATTAAATTAGTGCTGGTTAAAATGATTATTAGCAGAATATCTGACATTCCTACCTTTAATGGTTTTAGCTCTGCTTTTTCCTGTTTCAAGAGTGCAATGATATGGTTTTTATAGCATTAAGCTTCCTAAAGAGGCATGCAAAAGAGTATATAGCGGAGTGATTCGAATGAATATCGTCTTATTCAATAATGATTTGCGTATTTCCGATCATCAGCCTTTGAGCGAAGCGGCCAGGGCGGGAGAGGTATTGCCGGTATATGTAGTCGATCCATCACAATGGAAGGATACACCGCTTTCCGCCCGCCATTTTCAATTTGTTGTTGAAAGTCTCAATGAGCTGTCAAAGGGTATTGAGGGAAAGGGAGGGAAACTCTTTCTAGCAATCGGTGAGATCGAGCCAGTTTTGGCCAAATTGCTGGATACTTATGATTCTATAAACTTATTTACGCACAACGATAGCAGGTTAATGGATAAAGTTAAGAAATGGGCAAAGCAAAATCAGCAGCTTCTTTTTTCTTATGGTCCGGAACTTGAAAATGTCCATGGTAAGCATTTTAATAACCGTTTGAACTCATATTTAAAAGAACCGATGGCTGAAGTTCCGAACAGGATTGATGTGCCGTCAAAAACACCGGATTTTCTGTTCACTGATTTTAAGAAACTTCAGAATTACAGGGTCAAGGGAACTAAAATCCGCTTTGGGCAGCAAGGGGGAGAAATGAAGGCAATTGAAACGCTGGATTCTTTCCTCGAAGGCAGATTCGCAAACTACATCGAAAACCAGCAAAAACCGCTGCCATCTTCGCTTTCATCCTCAAGGCTTTCTGCTTATATAACGTGGGGGAACATAGCGGTCAGGACCGTTTATCAGAAAACTGACGAAAAATTGCAAGCATGTGAGCTGGAGGAAGATAAAATACAGCTTGCAGAGTTTTTATCAAAACTTACTGCCCGGGTCAAAATATGCAGTATGAAAATACAACATCAGCAATTGGAAGAAGTAAGGGAAATCAAAAGGGAATGGAACGAAGATTGGTTCCAGCGCTGGCTTCAGGGAAGGACGGGAATCCCGATAATCGATGCAGCCATGAGGAGTCTGGATAAAACGGGATGGATGAACTTTTCGTTGCGTGCTATGGTTACGTCTTTTATTGCTAATACTCTATTGATGGATGAGCAAAAGCTATCCGCAGCCATGGCAGGGTTGTATTTAGACTACGAACCAGCAGTGCATGATTTCTATATTCGGCAACAAGCGGGAATGAAAGGGAAGATGAAAATCATTGACCCTGTTAAAGTCGGCAGGCAGCTTGATCCAGATGGCACGTTCATCCGCCGATATATCCCTGAGTTAAGCAAGCTTCCAGATGAATACATTCACGAACCGTGGCTTTACCCTGCTTTTTATCAGCTTGGCTATGAAGCACCTATTGTCGATGTGAAAAAGGCCTATAAAAATGCCAGGCTTCAAATCCAGGCCATAGGGAACAAAGGAAAGCCGGCCCGGAAAAAAGAAGAGGGGGAGACGGAGCAGCTATCCTTTGATATTTGAAGAGGATTCAGCCATTTCATTCCTCCCTTTGAAGTAGGTCAGGGAAACGCCTATAAGGGTAATCACACCGCCTGCAACTGTCAGGATCGCCGGGACTTCTCCCAACCATATCCAGGCGATAAGGAAAGAAGCAGCAGGTGTAAGGTATAAGGAACTTGCTGCTTCAGAGACACCGGATTGAGCTGTAATATAGGCTATAGCAAAGTAAGCAATCACCGTGGGGAAAAGTCCAAGGTAAATAGCACTAATCGTTGCTCCTAACGGGGCTTGGGAAATCCGTGACACAATGCCAGGAGAAAAGAATGCCATGAAAATGGTGGCGGCCCAAATCGTATAGGCCGTAAATGGGAGAGCACCATATTTATCTAAATAATTTTTTTGAAAAACAAAGTAAAGTGATTCAGATAATGAAGCAATTAGTATAAAAAGTACGCCAATACCAAACTCAAAACCCCCACCGGCACCAAAAGAAATGAAGAAAATCCCTGCCATACTGATGGAGGCGCCAGACCAGTACCATTTCCCAGTGCGCTCCTGGAAGAACATCCTCCCTAAAAATCCAATGAAAACTGGAGAAGTTGAAACAAGCAGGCTGGCAGCACCGGCGCTGACAGTTAGTTCACCAAAGCTAAGCGCCGTTTGATAGACTGCGAAACCCAGGAATCCGAACAGAAATATCACAGGCCAATCTTTAATTTCCGGAAGTTTCATTTTTATTACTGCCGCGTAGAAAACAAGAGCCATTGCCCCGATCAAGAGCCTCAAGAAAGACAAATGCTCGGGTGAATATCCTTCGAGACCATGCCTAATCCCCGCGAAAGCCGATCCCCATAATAGAATAACAAGCAAGTGTGCTGCTCCCATTCTAATGTTCATCTAAACCACCTCTGTTAAAAACCATCCAATTTATCCTATAGTCTATTTTTCTTTCAAATATAACTGGGTCTTGGTAAAATGTATCCATCCAATAGTGAGATTTTAAACCCAACCAATTTGAATGGAGCAGGGATATGAAGCGCCAAAATACAAAGTGATAATCGATTATATAAAAGAGCAGATTACAAACGGGATTTGGCCAGTTGGCAGCAGGCTCCCGAGTCAGCGTGGCCTTGCAAAGCAATTCGGTGTGAACAGAAGCACAATTGTAACAGCGCTGGATGAACTGGCTGCAGATGGGCTGGTTGAGGGTAAGCTCGGAATGGGAACGGTAGTCATTAACAATACCTGGACACTGATGCGGTCTGCACCACCGGTAAATTGGAATGAACAAGTGGGGCTGGGCACCCATCAGGCAAGCATGTCGACAGTGCAGACAATAAACCTGGCAGAATCCAATGAGAATTTGATTCAGCTGAGTAAGGGAGAACTATCGAAGAATTTATTCCCACTAGAAGAGATGAGGGCTGTCCTAACTAAGGTTGGACAGGAACTGGAGCCGTTCGGCTATGAAGATCCAAAAGGAAATCCACAATTGCGGGAAGCAATTGCTAAATACCTTAATCAAAAAGGAATCATGGTCCATGCTTCATCGATTTTAGTCGTTTCGGGTGCTTTACAGGCATTGCACCTCATTTCGATTGGGTTATTAGAAAGTGAGTCAACAGTTTTCCTTGAGAGTCCATCTTATTTATATTCTTTATCCACCTTCCAGTCTGCAGGCATGAAACTCCATGGAATCCCGATGGACAAGGAAGGCATCATCCTGAGATGATAAAGGCATCGCATCATAGTAAGAAATCAGTATTATACTGCCATCCAAATTTCCATAATCCCACAGGTACTCTTATGGGTGAAAAACGAAGGCAGCAACTGCTCGAACTGGCAGAGAGTGCACAGCTTCCGATCATCGAGGACGATGTGTACGGAGATCTATGGCTAGACTCTCCTCCACCCTCTCCCATTAAATCGCATGACAGACACGGAAATGTTTTATATCTTGGCAGCCTGTCGAAGAGCCTGAATCCTGGATTGAGAATCGGATGGATTGCCGGTCCTGAAGCAGTCATTGACCGGCTGGCTGACCTGAAAATGCAGACCGACTACGGTTCCAGCTCTTTATCGCAGCGTGCCGCCGCAGAATGGTTATCCAGCGGCTTGTATGAGAAGCATTTATTGAAAGTAAGAAAACAGTTAAAGGTACGAAGAAATGCCGCCTTAAAATCACTGGAAAAACACTTGAGCCCTTTTGCTGAATGGGACAGGCCTGATGGAGGATTTTTCATTTGGATAAAAATGAATCCGGAAATCTCGTTGCCTGATTTGTACAGGAAAGCTCTCGCGAATGGTGTGTTGATCAATCCCGGCAGGATATATTCAACTAAAAAAATTCAGCACTTCAGGCTATCTTTTGCGAATGCACCAGTTGAGGAAATACAAAAGGGAATCGCCATATTAGAATCGCTGATTGAAGACTGCTAGAATAGAAGAATATGAGTTTTTAACTAAGTATGAAAAACATCAAGGAGAATAAAGGATTATGAAATTAGTATCATGGAATGTGAATGGCTTAAGGGCTTGTGCTCGTAAAGGTTTTTTAGATTTCTTTATTGAAGCGGATGCGGATCTTTTTTGTATACAGGAAACGAAGCTGCAGGAAGGCCAGATCAGCCTTGAGCTGGAAGGGTACCATCAGTTCTGGAATTACGCAGAAAAGAAAGGCTATTCCGGCACTGCTGTTTTTTCGAAACAAGAACCTCTATCTGTTAAGTGCGGGATTGGATCAACTGAACACGATCATGAGGGCAGGGCAATCACTGTAGAGTTTGAAGAGTTGTATCTTGTTAATGTCTATACCCCTAACTCACAGCGTGATCTGGCGCGCCTCGGCTACCGCCTATCCTGGGAAGACAAGCTAAGAGATTACTTGCTTGAATTAGACAAGAATAAGCCTGTAATTCTTTGCGGCGATTTGAATGTCGCCCACAATGAGATCGATTTGAAAAATCCAAAACCAAACCGTGGTAATTCCGGATTTACAGACGAGGAGAGGGGGAAAATGACCGAGCTACTCGCCAATGGCTTTGTCGATTCCTTCCGCCACCTGCATCCTGAGGTTAAAGATGTGTACACCTGGTGGTCTTATATGAATAAAGTGAGAGAAAAGAACATCGGATGGCGTATCGATTATTTCATTGTTTCAGAAAAATTGGCACCTGCAATTAAAAAAGCAGGAGCAGAATGTTTTGTCATGGGGAGTGACCACTGCCCTGTAACGCTTGAACTAAGTCTATAGAAGTGAATGTATCCCTTGAACAGTGCTCAGGGGATTTTTATATGGCTATTTAATTGTTGGGTGCAGATTTTCGCTGATTTTCATCAAAGCTGTGTGAAGTTACCCAGGTTCTGACAGCTTTTCGCTGATTTGCTTCAAAGCTGTCAGAAGTAGCCTCGAGTTCAAACAGCTATACCTGGATTTCCCCAAAAGCTGTCAGAAGTATCGCTGGAAACGAACAAATCTTTTCGCCACTTTCCCTAATAGCAGTCCAAAAACGGTTTGTTAATACAAATAACAACCTTTAATTTATGAGGAACAGTATGACATATTTTAAAAGTGTAATACTATTCAACACCATGAAACCCAGCTATTTTAATATATTTAACAAATTACTAAAACCTTTTCTTTTGATTTTTAGCTAAATGTTATATACTATAAATTAATAAGGATAACACATTAAAAAAATCCTTGATAATGTTACATATTAATTATTGGGGATACGTTGGTGGTGAGTTCTATTAAACTAACAAAACGGCAGGAAGAAATCGTTCAAATTGTCAAGGAGGATGGCCCGATAACTGGTGAACAGATTGCCGAAAAGCTGAAGTTGACACGGGCAACTCTCCGTCCCGACTTAGCGATCCTGACGATGGCGGGCAGCCTCGAGGCCAGGCCCAGAGTCGGCTATTTTTTCAATAAGGATAGTGAGAGACTGTTTGAACCGACAGAATTTCTTAATCTTAAAGTCAATGACTATAAAGGCCATCCGATTGTCGTTCAAAAATCATCTTCTGTTTATGATGCGATTGTCCAGATGTTCCTGGAAGACGTAGGAACGCTTTATGTTGTTGATTCTGAAAGTTGCCTGGCTGGAGTCATTTCGAGGAAAGACCTGTTAAGGGCTGCTATCGGAAACAAGAATCTGGAGGATCTTCCTGTAAGTGTCATCATGACGAGGATGCCAAATATTATAAAGGTTAACCCTGAAGAAACATTGGTCCAGGCTGCCAAAAAGCTTGTAACAAACAGAATAGATTCTCTCCCTGTCGTCCGAGAACTCAAGCATAAACCCAATTCATATGAAGTCATCGGACGGATAACGAAAACAACCATTACCAAGGTTTATCTTGAAATCGCAGAGCAAAAATCTGTCTAGGAAGTGAGCGCATTTTGGATATGAAGGAAATTGTGTACGTGGTATCCGATTCAGTTGGGGAAACGGCGGAATTTGTAGTTAAGGCTGTGGCAACCCAGTTTAACGGCGGCCAGGTTGATATCAGAAGGAATTCATATGTTGAGAGCGAGGAAGACATAGAAGATGTCATCTTGGTTGCGAAGCAAGGGCGTTCGATTATTGCTTATACCATCGTCGTTCCAGCACTCAAAGCTTATATCGATAAAAGGGCACAAGAAGAAGGTATATTTGCGGTGGATTTACTGAATCCGCTGATGAATGCCTTTGAAAAGAAGTTCAATAAAGAGCCAAACCATCGACCGGGAATGATGCGAAAGCTAGATGATGAATACTTTCGTAAGATTGAAGCGATTGAATTTGCCGTCAAATATGACGATGGCAGAGACCCACGCGGCATTTTAAGAGCGGATATCGTACTGGTAGGTGTTTCACGGACTTCAAAAACACCATTATCGATGTACCTTGCACACAAGCGTTACAAGGTAGCCAATGTACCAATCGTTCCTGAGGTGAAACCGCCAGATGAATTGTTCCAAATACCGAGAAGCAAATGTATAGGACTGATTATCTCGCCAGATAAGCTTAATGAAATCAGGACTGAAAGGCTAAAAGCACTTGGACTTGGTGCCAGGGCAAATTATGCAAGCTATGAAAGAATCCTGGAAGAGCTGGATTATGCAGAGAAGATCATGAAACGTGTTGGCTGCCCTGTCATCAATGTTTCCAATAAGGCGATCGAAGAAACAGCAGGATTGATACTCGATATTTTAAAAAGTGAGAGGAGTTAAGGCTGATGTCTAAATTTGTTTACCTTTTTAATGAAGGAAATAGCGGAATGAAAGAAATTCTGGGAGGAAAAGGTGCGAACCTGGCAGAAATGACCAATATTGGCCTTCCTGTACCTTTTGGATTCACCATTTCCACTGAGGCATGTAATGCTTATTATGATGCCGGAAAGACAATCACTGCTGAAGTTCAGGCACAGGTTTTAGAAGCATTAGGTGAATTAGAACAGAATACTGGAAAGAAACTAGGAAATCCTGAGAACCCATTACTTGTATCAGTCCGCTCCGGAGCCGTATTCTCAATGCCGGGAATGATGGATACGATCCTTAACCTTGGGATGAATGACGAAACAGTCGAGGGTATGGCGAAATTGACTAACAACCCACGTTTTGCATATGACTCATACCGTCGTTTTATCCAGATGTTCAGTGATGTCGTCCTCGATGTTGATGTATTCTACTTCGAGCGCCTGCTAGAAGAAAAAAGGGAAGCGAAAGGCTATCATTCTGATCCTGAAATGACTGCAGAAGACTGGAAGGAAGTTATCGAAGGCTACAAGAACATCGTGACAAAGCATACGAGAAAACCTTTCCCGCAAGATCCAAAGGAACAGCTCTTCCTTTCCATCAATGCAGTATTTGATTCCTGGAATAACCAGCGTGCGATCGTTTACCGCCGCTTGAATAAAATTCCTTCACACCTGGGAACTGCTGTAAATATCCAGAGTATGGTATTCGGAAATATGGGTGATGATTCCGGAACTGGTGTTGCATTTACCCGTGACCCATCCACGGGGGAGAGTATCCTGTATGGTGAATACTTAATCAATGCCCAGGGTGAAGATGTCGTGGCAGGAATCAGGACTCCTCAGCCAATCCAAACCTTGAAAGATGAAATGCCTGCTGTTTACCAGCAATTTGTTGAAACTTGCAATCGCCTTGAGCAGCATTACGAGGATATGCAGGATATTGAATTCACAGTAGAGCGCGGGGAGTTATTCATCCTTCAGACTCGTACGGGGAAACGTACTGCTCAAGCAGCAATCCGCATCGCCACAGAACTTGTCAAAGAAGGGATCATTGATAAGAAGACAGCTTTGCTTCGAGTTGATCCAGAACAACTGGATCAGCTTCTGCACCGCCGTATTGATGAGGATTTTGAGCGCAATCAGCTGGCAAAAGGATTGCCTGCTTCACCAGGTGCAGCTACCGGTAAAGTAGTATTTGATGCGAATGAGGCAGAACTGCTAGCGAATGATGGTCAAAAGGTCATTCTTGTCCGACCAGAAACAACTCCAGATGATATCCACGGAATCATTGCCGCACAGGCTGTCGTTACGAGCCGGGGCGGAATGACAAGTCACGCTGCTGTAGTTGCGCGGGGTATGGGTAAAGCATGCATATGTGGCTGTGAGGCAATGAAAATTGATCTTCATGAAAAGCAGTTCCGTGTTGGAGAAGTGGTAGTAAAACATAGTGATGTCATTACAATTGACGGTGGAACCGGGGAAATCATGCTTGGTGAAATCCCAATGATCGAACCTGAACTTTCAGAAGAGTTCCAGCTATTGCTTACATGGGCTGATGAAGAGCGTAAAATTGGTGTCCGAGCAAACGCTGATAATCCTGAGGATTCTGCCAAGGCCCTGGAATTCGGTGCAGGAGGTATTGGTCTATGCCGTACTGAACATATGTTCATGGACGCAGCAAGGGGGCCAATTGTCCAGAAAATGATCCTTGCTGAAACATACGATGAGCGAAACGCAGCACTTGATGAACTCTTGCCGATGCAGCAGGGTGATTTTGAAGGAATTCTTGAAGTGATGCAGGGGCTTCCTGTAACAATTCGTTTGCTGGATCCGCCTTTACATGAGTTCTTGCCTGATAAAGAAGAACTTATTGTCGAGATCACCAAATTGCAAATCCAGGACCCAGAATCAAAAGAGCTTAAGGAAAAGGAAGCATTGCTTAAGAAGGTACGCCAATTGGACGAATTCAATCCGATGCTTGGCCACCGCGGCTGCGACTTGGCATGATTCATCCGGAAATCTATGAAATGCAGGCAAGAGCGATTTTCTATGCTGTAGCGAACTTGGCTGATAAGGGTATCGATGCACAGCCTGAAATCATGATTCCTCTAGTCGGTCATGTCAATGAGTTGAAGGAAATGCGTGAACTGGTAAACGCGGCCGCACAAAGTATTAAAGAAGAAACTGGAAAAAAATTTGAATATACAGTGGGTACAATGATTGAGATACCGCGTGCAGCTTTGACTGCAGACCAAATCGCCGAGGAAGCTGACTTCTTCTCATTTGGTACGAATGACCTGACACAGACAACTTTCGGATACAGCCGGGACGATGCTGAAGGAAAGTTCCTTCAAGCCTATATCGAACAAAAAGTCCTTCCAGAAAATCCGTTTGCAGTCCTTGACCGTGAGGGAGTGGGCAAGTTGATCGAGACAGGTGTGGAACTTGGCCGCCAGACTAAGCCTGGACTAAAGACCGGTATTTGCGGTGAGCACGGCGGTGAAAAAAGTTCGATCGAATTCTGTTACAATGCAGGGCTTGACTACGTAAGCTGTTCTCCATACCGTGTTCCGCTTGCCAGACTGGCTGCTGCACAGGCAACGATCCGTCATGAGAGAAACAACGAAAAAGAGGCTGTTATTGCTAAATAACCTGGAAAAGGAGCGTGTACAGAAACACGCTCCTTTGGTTTTAGTTTCATTTATTTCCTTTTTAATAGGTAACTGATGGAAAAAGGGGTATACTATATATATACGCAATTCCTCGGGTCTTCTGGTGTTTCCACTTACCATGAGAAGGCGTGAGACCAAACCAGAGAGGATGAGGGAAATGTTAGTAAAACTTTATCAGGCAAAAGCGGGCGATGGCAGCAAAAAGAAGGGGTTAAGGAGAACGCAATCCTATTTTATGACACCGGAGGATGCATTATCAGAAGCGTTTGCTTTAAAAGAAAAAATGGATTCAAGATATAAGAATGAAATAGAATGGGATTATCAAGGTGCTTTCACAGGTACCTCTGAAAAAATGAAAATTCTCAAGGGATATCTGAAAGGTAATCGGCAAACCACTCCGTTTTACCTTGAAATCCTAAGTGTCGATAACATCGATAAAATTAAACCAGTATCACCGATTAAACCTAAAAGTGTAACAAAGGACGACAAAAAGGTTCTAACCAAAGTCATGAAAAAATTAAAGGTGAAGAACGCATAGTCAAGCCGTTCCACTGATTTTATGAAGAATCCTAAATGGAAAGGCGCGCACATCCCGTTGTGCGGCCTTTTATTTTTGGTTAGGAAACTATAAAATTT